>DASXVE010000009.1 GCA_036504445.1 Candidatus Aquicultor sp. | reverse complement strand
GCTATAGGCGAAGACCAATCTCCTTTTCAGGGTCTTAAAGCCCCAGAACAATATCCAGCCTATAGCCTATCTACTCCAGGTTGTACTACTATATATTCCCTGGAGCGGTCAGCGACTACCTCTTTCATAGCATCTCCTTTCAGCGAGACGCCCTCGCCGGTAGGGCCTTGAGAGGACCTTCTTTATAGCCACGGTATCTTTACCCTATTGCAATATTCATCCCAGGCCGCACCAAAAATCTTTGACAGTACTTTTTCTTCTTCAGGCGAAAACATCCTAGACCCAATGTATACGATAGTTCCAATCAAGACTCCTAACCAGGTGTTAAATAGAAAACCAATCCATGGAAGCACAAGCAGAGCCGCATTTGTATATAGTGGATGCCTAACTAAAGAGTAGGGTCCGTTTGTTATCAGTTCTTTCTTGGGTACTTTTGTCAAGATTAAGACTACTGACCATATCCAAATTGTAACCCCAGGAATTAGGATGACAATAGAAATCGCCTTTAGAACAATTGATGGACCACCAACATTGAATAGAGATGGAATCATAGTATTCAGAATCAAGCCAACTAGCAAAAACGGCAATGTAAGTAGTCCAATTCTTTCTCCGCTTCCTACAAGTACTTTCAATTTCATATTCTTCCCCCTCCAATACTCTAAGTCGGGGCGGGAAACCGTTTGCGTAGGTTCCTGCGCTCCGCCTCATGCCCTTCCGCCGGCTTCCTTTCGGTTTGTATCGTTGTCTCCTGTTTGGTGTCATCGTAGTAGGCAGTGCGGTCGTCTACTCCTGTCATGGCTCATTCCCCTCATTTCTATTCGAGACTTGCAGCTCTATCTCAAACCGCCTTCTCAGGTGCCGCTGCGGGCAAAGTCTCCTGCTCCTTCTGAGCTCGCAAGAGGACGGTGGCGAGCACGAGTATCCACAGCATCGGGCCATAGACGGCCACACGCTCGATGGCTCCCCCCCACGGCGTCGGCAACCCCGCGGCGATCCGGGCGGCCTGCGTGCCCGTCCAGGCGCCAGCGACCAGGGTGGCCAGGATCGTCAGGATCGAATAGGTACGGAACCATCTCCTGTCTGCGCCGGACCCGGACCCGATGAACAGCACCATCGAGAGAACCGACGCCATTCCGAAGACTAGGTGCCCGAGGTCGGTGGCAGACCTCTCGGCTCCCCGCGCGTTCATCGGAACCAACCATCCCAGCCATCCGATGACGCCGAATGCCACCAGTGCGATCGCCGAGACTCGTAGGGAGCGCTTCTTGCCGGCCAATGCCCACACGCCGATGCCGAATACGACCACGAGTGTGTCATACACGATGCCCGAAGCAAGCATAAGCGGTCGTGTCGGAGCTCCGACGGCGCTGAGCTCGCTCACCATTTGGTCGAGGTGGCTGTAGCCTGTCAATCGCATGCCCCCCAGTACGTCGGTAGCGGCGTACAGCAACGTGGAGACGATGCCGCAGACGAGCAGGGCTTTTTGTACCATCGTAAGTGCTTGCGGTTCTTTTCTGGCTTGTACCATTGCCGCCTGTTTCATTTTCCCCTCCAAAATCTGGTTTTCGGATAATACCATTCTCTGGCTGTATGCAATCTAGTTTGCCGCAAACGCACAATAAATACTTACCGAATAAGTACATTTTAATTATCCCACTCACTGCAAGATGATGCCAGGAGCGCTTTCCAGGGCCAGTTGCTGGAATATGTTTGTTGAATCATAAACGCGTCGTCCTGCACATTCTCGAATATTTCAGGAAGCCGTTTCTAGTCGCGGACGAGAAATCCAGAGGGAGTTTGGCGACGACCGAGCCATCATGGACAAACGCGAGCATTTCAAAGGCACGTTATAAGAAAGCGGTCTCTTGTAATCCCTATTGTTATAGATACTGCAAGGGATAAAAAAAAGATTATGGTTTAGCAAAGCCATAATCTTCCATATTTGCTCCCCGGATCGGTCGTTATTCGAACTTTTGGAGCAACTAATCTTAGTTATTTAGATTTGGCGCTTCTCAGTTTAATTATGTAACCATTATTCTGAGCTATATTATCAATGGTTGCATGCATTAATTTCGCTTTGCCTTTAATATCTAGATTCGCTGATTTGACTCTTGCCACAGCAAAGGCTTCTTTCAACTCTTCTATGTCGAGAATAGTCGCCACTATGCAATAATAGCTTTTCGAGCGGCCCTCATTAAATTCATTTAATAGCGCTTTTAGGAGCTGTGCCCGCTCATTTTGTACTTTTTCAAAAGCGCTTACTCCACACTTCTTAATAAAAGAGATATTGTCTTCGAGCTTCTGATAGCAGATAAACGAATCGTGAATCTTACTGACTTCCCGGTGGTTTTGCCATTTCTCGCAAGTTTCACCTTTCGGGCAATCCCAGCAAAACTCAACGCCCCTGTTCTTCAGAGCACAGCGCAGTATGGGACAGGCCGCGCCAAACCGAAACTCCGTTTTACAGCCGGGGCATCTGCTTTCGGTCTCCCGGTTATGATCCGGACATAAAACACAAGTAAGCCCGCAGACACCGATGGCTGGATATTTTACTACATCGAAGATTTGCTTATTTACCATTACTTTATAGTAACACCGATGATGTAACTTATTAAGAGGATTCGTTCTGTAGTCGTACCCCATAACAATACCCTAAAAGCAGAATAACCGCTCTACAAAGCGGTTATTTCATAATCGAATTTGTACCTGAAAATCCATCCCCGGATTCGCATTTATTCCAACTTCTGTCTGAAATTGCCAGTTTGATTGCTTAGGTATTACGAGAGAAATCTGGAGAATTCTTAACACGCCCCTCCTACTTTTCCCTAATCAAACTTCTCTAGATGCGGATTATATAGTTTTTGGGTTAATCACTATACCGAGATATGTGCGCCTGTGGTGCGGTATAGGGACTAGCAAAGCCCCAGCTATACGCCAGGGCTTCGGCACATTATATCGACCTAGTACACTACTTTATTACCCGGGTTTCCCCGCTATTCCCACTCAAGAAAACGCCTATCTGTGTGACGCCATCCACCTCGTATACGGGAATAACACGGGGCTTACCCCCTCTGGCTTTCTGTTGAGCGACCGCCGCAGCGGGCGAGCTGGGATCTGGGCCCTCCAGGTCAGTGCGGTACGCGTAACCCTCTTTGCCGTTCGTGGCTTCAACGCGAATCAAATCGGGCTCATCCTCGAGTGACTTTGCATCCAGCCCCGAGCCGTAAGTCACACCTTGCTCGTTCTTGGGCCAGGCAGTCGACCCACCCAGATTGGCGTTCACGGCGATTGCGAACGATGCGGCGCCAAGCACCGCCATAAGTGCTATGATTCCGATAACCAGTACATGCTTCCTCTTCATGTAACCCACCTCCACTCTAATAAGATTGGTACGGACTCGTCATGGTTGCGTGACCATGATATTCGCTACCCGTCCATGATTTGCTGACCCCATAGCTATAATAGGTGTCTCTTACGGTCCAGTATGCTGTCCAGTTCTGTAAGCCTGTGCCTGGTATTGCGTTGTACACATAACCTGAATCCAGCACAAGAGTACCCGCATCATTATACAGTCGGCCGAGAGCGCCGTACCAGCCTGCTGGCCGAGTCGCCGAAGGATAGGCGCCGATGTAAGTAGAGGCTTTAGCACCGGATGTGTCGGTGACGACTGTCGCTCTGTTTCTGTAACCGTAAGCTCCCGTCAGTGAAGTTGTAGTAGCTGCTGTAGGCAGTTCCCGCGAGCGCCGACACGACGATGACGAATAACAGCACCACCGAAAGGGCAAAAGTGATAGCTGCCTTACGCGAAATTCGTCTCATTACTTCCTCCTCTTTGTGATGGGGGTCAGGTTTTGAAATATAACATTTATTGCTCTTCTTAAAATCAATACAAATACTCGCTTCACGTTCAAAACCACCCTCCCTTATATCATTACACCTAAAATCTTAAGGCTCGATTGTTTCCCATAATCACTCTGTTTCCTTTGGTCATAAATCAATTTAATTTTAGCAAGTATCATATGCTAAACTAATCTTGCTACCCTCTAATATTCCTTTAGGTAGGTCGCTTCTCTTATTCGGGGTCATTGGGGGGTAGCATTTTTCATTACCGTCCTCACCTCCTCTAAAATGATTCTTTTCAACTTCATAAGAGCGTCGCCTCCTTATGGCCTAATCGTGGCGCCGATATGCCAATTGATACCATATATTACGCTGCTTGGTTAGGACCAGCATATACTAAATGATTGTCATATGGCCTGTCAGTATAAGTTTACAAGAACATGCAGTGCTAAACCAGTAACCGTGTCTGAAAAGGAAGAAACCGTGTCTAAGAAGGCGTTGCTCTATTAGACAGCTAATGGAGGGGTTGTGGAGATACTGAGACGGCGCCCGGTGATTACAAATTATGTCATGCTCTTTCCTGGGCGACCAGAAGCCGTAACCATAGACATCATAAGAAGCATAAATGAAAAATGGCTCTAACGAGCCATTTTTTACCAGTGCTCCCCGGATAGTTACTTATTCCAACTATTGCAAGATATTGTCAGTTTGATTAGTTAAGCGAGGTTTGGAGGCGGAATTATCCTAGGTGCGGGCGTAAAGTTTCTGGGTGACGGTCAATTGCTTAAAAACACGAACTTTTCAGTGGCACCCTAAAAGGGGTACGGTCATTGCACCTTTGTGCTTTGAGAAATAAAAATAGGGGCGTCCACCATATCAGGCAGTTGCCTCTATCGTCAACCCTTTTATCTTCTTACTATGCCAATATTCATTGCTAGGATAACTAGCATAGATACTACTATTAACACAACTATTATGCCCACGACGATAAGTACATACTTTAGCGATTTTACCATCCCAACCATTTCCTAATTCTTATATACCGTACCATCCCTTGTTACGCTCACCCGGATATCCTCATTATAGTCTTGCAGAGTGCAACTAGCTATATATTCAAAACCAAGATAGAAATATCCTGTAGAGATGCACGAGAGCATCATTTCTTACCTTAACCTTTTCTGCCAACCCAGTGGATGAAGCCGGCTTGGCAAAAGCGCTCCCGCTGAGGCCAAAAACCAAAATTACTGCAAGAAGTAAAGCTAGACCTTTTTCATAACATGCTCCTCTCATTTTGCTGCTAACATTACTTGCCATTTGACTTCCAAAAACTACCGTCTTAAACAGTAGAAATTAGCTATATTTCAAAATCCAACCATCTCTTGTTTGTGCTGTTCTGAGCAACTAAGTGGCCTCTTAAATCTTATGTGGCAGGACAACACACTTAGCCTGCCTCATAAATTAAGCGTACATTGGAAGGCGAAGGCTTGATATAGACCTTGTCTAAAAAGCAGGTTCTCGTGTCTAAAATGCAAGTCTGGTTGTCTAAAAACCCTCGTTCTGCTTTTTGCTGTCCGATTTGATGTTATTGTCGGCGGTTTATATCCATTGCTCTCGTTCCATAGCTAGAATATATGCATATGGGTTACCTCTAATAATGTCTCGTTTCTCTTCATTGAATAACACGCCCATACCAACGAGCGAAATGCCTGCACCAACTAGCAATGCGTTTGGAACATCAAGCCCCATTCCGACTAGGACTGAAGAAGAACCGGCTGAAAGAAACGAAACCCTCATCCAGCTATTTGTTAGCCACTTTATACGACTACCAGAAAGAGCGCGTTTCAAATCTTCTATAGCCGGCTCTACTTCATTTACATACTTGTCTTTTAGGTGCTGGCGTAATGCATCTATTTCAAGTTCGTCTGGAATATCTTTTGTTAATTCCTCGACTTGTTTTCTAAAGCGACCGATCTCTGATTTATGGATCTTCCGGAACTCTAGTATCTTCTCGATAGGCGTATCACGATCAAGCCCTATTTTCTCGACTATCAGATCTACCATCATGCCTTGTGTTAGCTCCCGAGGTATATTTTGCCTCCTTCCTCGATATCCATACCAGCCTTCATACCTGTCGCTTTCTTGGACCACAGTTGATAGTCCTGAATCCGTTCGAGCGCTAAGGCTTAGTCTGTGAGGTGAAGCATTTTCTGTTAAAAGGGCGATTCCCAATCTTTCAGAGAGCTTTGTTGCCAATAAGGTCATATAAAAATCTGCAAAACTTTCATCTACTTCAAGCCAGCCTTTATTCTCGCGACCGAGCCCAATGTTTTCGATGATATCACGTACTCGATTGGGGAGTTTTTCTGGATGAATTGATGACAACCTTCTTACGGTTTCCGGGAGTTTTTCTGGATGGATATGTGCGTATCGCTGGGTATCAGTGTGAAGGAAGATATTTGCGGCTTCTGGGCTATTCAAAAACTTCAGGACATCCTCTGTCAAGTCCTCAATCTCAACCATATCTGAGCGCACTCTCAAGGGTTGAAGAATACCTTCATCTTCAAAAGCTTGCGCAACATCACCAGAGTAAGGGCATGAGATTGACTGGGGAACAATAGTTTGTATTGTGTCCCAGTAGAGCGAGGCACTCTTTATCCATCCGTCATACCTTATATCAATCCACGGATAATATAAGGCTCTTGTGAATGCCATGTGTTCCTCCCTTTGCCCTAACATATGTTTTATGTTTGTTCAGCGATTGATTTAATTATAGCTCTTATTGCGAAAGTACGCCAAAGAAATAGTAGGCGTGAATCAAGACTATAAAGCTCTAACTAGATCCGACCCATAACCGTACCCCATAACAATACCCGGATATACGAAAAACCGCTCTACAAAGCGGTTTTATCATGTGACTTTATGCGCCCTGAAAATTCATCCCCGGATCGGACTATCTTCGAACTTTTGGAGCAGTTGTGCTCATATGCAAGTGCATGATGGGCTCTTAGTCATCGCTGTAAGGGTAATCGGGACCTTCGGCATAAAGGTCAATATCAACCCGTGCTTGCATCTTTGACAATTTGTCGATTGTCTCAGGGTCAAAATGTAAGTGAGCCTTACTGAAAAGCATGTCGTATACGGCTACATAGTTCCGCGTCTATCTTTACGCATGACTTCTCTTTGTCGCTTTGCAAGTAATAGCCATCTGCCAGTGCAAAAAGATAGTACATATGAGTCTCTTTCGAGTTGTTTTTCGCTAGAATTTGTCTTACCATATAGTACTCATCAACCGACGCAATATCCTTGGCAGGATCGATTGAGGATGCAGCCATAGCCTTAAACACGATATCTTCGGCAAGCTGTTTGTTTTTACCTGTCACTGAGGAAAGCGAAGCTAATACGTTCCCGTTCTTGCCCAACTTCACTAAATCGTACGTTGAGCTGATTCCTGAAACACGTTCAAAGAAACCGGCGGGAAGAGAAGCGTTGCCCTTAAAAGCCCTAAAACTGTTATTGAGCCATGCTTTATCCGCCCTATAATACTCATCATCAATAACCAGGTACGTGTTGCTTAGATTTTGATAGGTATGAACGACGCCATCCTTTGTGGTTATATAAAACGTTCTTGTACTTCCAAGTTCGTCAGGAGGGCTTACCTTTTGTCCCTTGCTTGCGTTTACGATTTTTATTATTGAGCTAAATTCCGAGTCGGGGAATTTTTTATATTGAGTAGTCCGATCTGCCGGCGACAGCACCATTTCAATAGATTTTACCTCGTTTTCAGAGAGCGCATCGGCCCATACTATTTTATCGCTACTCGTATTAATATTACGATTAGCGAAGAGAAAATATCCTATTCCTATGACACCGATTACAGACAAGATGCTCATCCAGAATATCGGCTTTTTATACGCAATGATGTTCTTAGTTTCTGAGTTCATAATTTAGCGCTCCTCAAAATCAATACATTTGAGTTTTTCTTAGTAAGGTACATGTTCGCTATTAAGACGCTGGCAATTTTGTTATCTTGTAGAATCTGCATATAATCTTAAACCAATGCTATTACCAAAAGCTATTATGTTTTCGTGTGTTGCTCAGTTGACGGTTGTAAAATGGCAAATTGTTTTTAATAAAGAAATTCGGTAAAGCCCGGGACTTGTGGCAAATTCAACGGTTTCCCACTCAGACCCGGGCTTATTACCTAAAATATTACACTTTAGATCAGATCTTAAAGCTGGTCATCGATTGCATCTGGTTACATTTAAGGGTGATTAACGTCTCCAGCTAGTTAATGCCAGCGCACCGTTACCGTACGGGTCTATACCGTATTTGTGTCTATATAGACCATATGCCCCCCATTTAGAGGTTAACACCACGTTCCAGATACTTGAGGCGGTTGAGTAAACAACTGCAGAATGCCCTCCTGTAACAGGATAATACAATTTTTGACCCGCTGCCGTTGGCAAAAAGCCGACCTTTATATAACTACCGTCTGACATATATTTTGAAGGGTCATTCATCCAGTATGCGTTGGAAGTTGATTGCCAGTACCATGCATACGAATGGCAGTTATAGTTTGTGGTAGCGGATTGGAGCCTAGTTGCGCCAGGATACCTACTAGCCATTTCAGAATCCATAGCAGACTTTTGTGCGGGAGTCAGCTCTTCTCCTCTTGCGAAGACCGATACGGCGCTACCCTTGGGTGTATATACGGTGTAATACAGGTAACTAGCAGTTACGGCGGCTGCTACAGAAAAAGGAGATTTTCTGTCGGCGCCAATTTTAGTTACACCTAGTTCTTCAGAAAGTACGTTTGATAAGCCGATGATCGAGCTAACCTGGACTTCACTTAATTGTTTAAAAACGGCAGGTTGAGAAAGTAGCTCTTCAACGATCATTTCTTTCATAATGGTTTTATTTTTATCATTTTTGGGATTTGCAGTCACATTTTGTTCTATTGCCTCATACTCGTTGAACAGGCAGCTGCCCGCATCTTTTCTGCTCATAAGTTCTTTCAAACCAGAGAATCTTTCACTTACAGCCGCTATGCCATCGTCAATACTATCAAAAGCAAAAATATCGCCGAGAAATGGATAATCCATCACAGTTGAGACGAGTTCTGCTGTACTCATGTTTTTTACAGTGATTTCCGGTATATTCGTTAGCTCAAATAATTCATAAGGTTTGTACTTGGCCCAATCTTGTGAGTCAGGGGTGATTTTGTACTTATACGGGCTGTTGCTACTTTGCGCTACGGCACCTGTTGTCATTAAACTCAACATCATACATAGCGCTAAAGCTAAAAAAACAACTTTTCTGGCTTTAATCATGCGAACACTCCTTGAGAAAATTTTGAATTTTGCCTAAATACCCTTGCTGTCATATTTCTGTGGTATCGAAGATAGAAGTTGCTTGCGCCTTCTATCTTCTCGTGAAGCTGCATACGACAACACGTCTCTTGACATGAAGTCGAAGAAGTCCACTACCGGATACCCAGATTTATAATGCCACCTCCTTTCTTGACTAGTTTAACCGTGCGCTAAATTGAGATGAGAATAGCTTTACGGAATTGCGAATCGCCATTTAACAGCTATCAAGCCCAATTAGAAATCTGGGATATGTGTCTTGACAAGATGTTTGGTTCGCCCGCTATCGGCGTTCTGGTTGACTGATTAGCCGCTCGCCCTGCTTTGGCCGGCTATTTATACGCATCTCTCATAGATTGTTAGGTAGTGGAGCTAGCTTTTGCATATGCAGTGACCTAAATGGTTGTTATGCCGTACTGTACGGTTAAGTTATATTACTTATTGGTTATAGTATATCTAACTTATTTAACCGACAACCCTTGAAATCCCTAGGTTTCCCTAGGGTTCGGGTTAAATCCCAAGGTCAAGTAAGTCAAAGCGATTTCGTACCTGATACTTACGGAAGATATTCGATAGGTGAAACTCCACCGTTTTCACGGATACCTCTAGCTCACCTGCAATCTGCTTATTGGGCAAGCCTTTTTGGAGATATCTTAGAACCTGTTTCTCCCTGCCGGTAAGTATGGCGTAGGGTACCACATCTTCTGTGTGTACGTAATGCGTGTCTGCTTGGCACTTATCCTGGATCACAAATCCTCCTCTATATCCTATTCAGGTTTGACATGATTGGCGCAGCTAAAGTCTAATATCAAAATATTGATGTGTGATATTGTGGGGGGGGGTTGCAATATTTTAAGCAACAATCCGATAAACGCCCGGCACTAAAAGTATTGCTTGTTGGCAATACTATAATGTCATATATGGGTATAGTGGGTAAGTACGGTAGGTCTGAAAAGGAAGAAATCGTGTCTAAAAAGGTAGTACTTTTCAGATTAGAAAGCTAAGGGGAGGGTTTTAGAAGATCTAAGATAGCCTAGTGATTGCAGATCGCTTTATACTCTCTCGCAGGCCGCAATAAAGCACCGTAAGCATTATAAGAGGCAGAAACAAATAAATGGCTCTGTGGAGCCATTTATTACCAGTGCTCCCCGGATCGGATTCGAACCCCGGAGCTTACAGATTAAATACAGGTTCGGAGACGCCGCCTTGGAAGATGACGCGATTCAACCGCTGGCAAGAGGGTATCTTGTTAGCATCGGCGATGATGGAATTATCTAACGTTACTTGTGCTCCGATTTGGCTGTTATTCCATAGAACACTGTGAGATATCGTACAACCGGGGCCGACCGAACACCCATCACCGATAACGGCATAAGGGCCGATTGTCGCACCCCTATCGACTGAAACACCTTTGCCGATAAGAACAGGTTCTTCAATCTGCACGGTTAGATCGATTTCGGCCGACTCGTCCATCCAAACGGTATCGCCGATAAGACGCCCGTAAACCGGAAGCCTGGTTTTACCGCCGATTATATCCATGTTCGTCTGGAGATAGCGCTCGATAGTGCCGATATCGTTCCAGTAACCATCGGCAAAGTACGCATAAAGCTCACCTGACGCGGCAAGCGGTATAAGGACTGCGTGGAGCAACGACGAATATCCTTGCGGGATCATGCCTATAATCGAAGGTTCGAAAATGCCGATACCGCTGTAGACACCGTTGCGAATAAGCGGATCGGATGATGCAAGCGTTGTTACCTTACCATCCGGTCGCACGCTAATGCGCTCCAGCTCTTCGCTGTGCGCAGGATCAGCCATAATAAGGGTAGCCTTAGCACCGGTCTCGTTGTGGAAGGCGATTGCTTTCGATATATCGAAATCGGTTACAACATCGGTGTTTACTAGAATGAATTTGTCATCGGCCAAGAACCTTCCGATCTTTCTGATAGCGCCGCCGGTGCCCAACAGCTCGGGCTCAAACGAGTAGTGAACGCGCATATCCCATTCGGTGCCGCCACCGATAACGTCCTTGATGTCTTCGGGCAGAAAATGCAGGTTAATATAGGTTTCACGAAAATTATAGGGTTGTAGCAGCTCGAGCAGTCTGATAATCGCAGGCCTGTTCGCTACTGGGACAAGAGCTTTTGGTATTGTTCCGGTTAGCGGCCTGAGACGGGTTCCCAGACCGGCTGCTAGTAGAAATGCACGCATTGCATTCAGTATACATCCAGACATGATTGGAATATATAGGGCTTAAGCATAAGAAACAAAAAGGCGAGCTCAAAGCTCGCCTTTTTTAATCGATAACGCTGTGTTGTTAACTAAATGCCTGTATAACTTTACTGCGAATGGTTCTAAACCGCTACCATCGGTGCTTCATACGACTTTCTCTAAGCCCTGATCTCCGCGCCGAGCTCTTTGTTAAGCTTGGCTACAATGCGTTCGCGCACACTGAGCACTTCTTCATCGGTTAGGGTGCGGTCGGGCGCCCTGAAGGTCATCGAGTATGCCATACTCTTTTTGTCCTCGGGAATCCCCTTGCCTCTGTACACGTCGAACAGGCGGACGCTTTCAAGAAGCGCGCTTCCCGCTTTTTTAATCGCCTCAATGAGCGCATCGTTCGTCACATCATCGTTTACGAGAACCGCAATATCGAGCGATACCGCCGGGTATCTTGGTATTTCTGTAAACTCGGTGATTACTTTTGCATGGTTAATGAGCGTATTAAAGTTAAGTTCGGCCACGAAGGTGGCCGGTACATCGAGCCCGGCTTGCACCTCGGGGTGCAGCTCGCCCAAGAACCCGACCGGCTCCTCACCGATTAAGAGCTCGGCGCTCCGGCCCGGATGCAGGCTCGGATGCGCAAACTGCCGCACCGACCAATTGCCGATGTTCAGCTCATCGAGCACCGCCTCGATCACGCCTTTTAAATCGAAGAAATCGACGGTCTGTTTTTTCTCATACCACTGGTCTTCCTGCCAAGCGCCCGTCATTGCAATGCCGAGCATCGTCGGTTGGGCCGGTAGTTCCCCGTCTTTTTCTTTCCAGAAGACGTGCCCGACTTCGAATACCTGCACATCGTACTGTTCCCGGTTGACGTTGTAGCGAAGCGTCTTTATAAGACCGGAAAGAAGCGTGGTCCGCATTACCGATTGCTCTTCACTCAGCGGATTCATTAAAGGAACGAACCAGGTAAACGGATCGCCTTCGGGGGCTTGCAACTTTGCAACCTCCGCCGGATCGACAAAGCTATAGGTTATGATCTCGGATAACCCGGAACCTACCAGCTGCATTTTAATCATCTCGGCGATCTTCTGCCGTGCCGTTAACCCGCCCTTTTTGCCGCTACTCTCCGGCAAGTGCGATTTAATATTGTTGTAGCCGTAAATCCTGGCGGCTTCTTCGATTAAATCGATTTCACGCTCAAGGTCGGGCCTAAATGTCGGCGCAAACGCCCACATCTCCATTGTTCCGTTAACGACTTGCGTTCGTATCTCCAGGCGGTCCAAAATATCGCGGACCAAATCCATCGATAAATCGGTTCCAAGTATCGCGTTTACGCGTTCGAGGCGCAGGGGCAGTTTTTTCGGTTCAATCGGGGTCGGATAGACATCGATAATGCCCTCATCAACGATGCCTCCGGCCAATTGCTCCATGAGTTGTGCTGCCATGTTCGCCGCATAGATAACACCGTTGGGGTCGGTACCCTTCTCAAAACGCGACGTCGACTCGGATGAAAGCCCGAGGGCTCGCGATGTTCTGGTAATCGACGTCGGTTCGAAATACGCCGACTCGAGCAAGATGTCTGCCGTTTGATCCGACACTTCACTGTCGGCGCCGCCCATGATGCCGGCGATTGCAACCGCGTGATCGGCATCGGCGATAACCAGCATACTCTCATCGAGCTCGCGCGTAACGCCGTCGAGCGTTTCCATCTTCTCATCGTTATAGGCACGCCGGACGATAATGCGATGCCCGTGCAACAGATTGAAATCAAATGCGTGAAGCGGCTGCCCGGTTTCGAGCATGACGTAATTTGTAATGTCGACGATATTGTTAATCGCACGCATACCGGCCTTTTGCAGGCGCTGCTGCATCCACGTCGGGCTCGGCCCTATTTTGATACCGCGGATAATGCGCGCGGTGTATCGCGGGCAGAGGTCGGGGGCGAGTATCTCAACGCTCGTCACATCCGCCGCTTTTTCCGGCCCCTCTACTACTTCGGCCACCGGCTTGTCTAAAGTGCTATCGGTAATCGCGCTTACCTCTCTGGCAATACCTATCATCGACAGGCAATCCGGCCGGTTCGGCGTGATTTCCAGCTCTAAAACGGTATCATCGAGCCCGAGGGCATCGGCAAGAAGTGCCCCGACGTCTATGTCGTTCGGCAGAATCCAGATGCCGCTGTGGTCGTCTCCCATGCCGAGTTCGGCCTTGGAGCAGAGCATTCCTTCGGAAGTAACACCGCGAAGCTTCGCGGGTTTAATCTCGATACCGTTTGGCAAGTGCGCGCCGATTAACGCCACCGGCACTTTGTCGCCACGCTTGATGTTTTTAGCGCCGCAGACAATCTGCAACGTGTCGGGCATCCCGATGCTAACAGTGGTTATGCTCAGCTTATCCGCATTTGGATGCGGTTGTACATCAAGAAGCAACCCGACGCGCACGTGATCGAGCCCTTCGCCGAGTGTTTTTATGCTCTCCACGGCAGTCCCGGTGAGGTTGAGCTGCTCAGCAAGCTCCTCAGGCGACATGTCGAACTCTACGAAATCTTTTAACCAACTTATAGGAACAAGCATATTAGTCTCTCCCTCCTTAGAACTGCCTTACGAAACGCATATCGTTTTCGTAAAACATGCGAATATCAGGTATACCGTAGATAAGCGATGCGATGCGCTCGACACCCATGCCGAATGCAAAACCGCTTACTTTTTCGGGATCATAGCCGACTTCTATCAGTACATTCGGGTCGACCATGCCCGCACCGAGAACTTCGAGCCAGCCGCTGCCGCATAACCTGCAACCCCGGCCTGTACAGCTAAAGCACAAAACGTCCACTTCGGCGCTCGGCTCGGTAAATGGGAAGAAGTGCGGACGCAGGCGTATCTGCTGGTGTTGACCATCCATACCCTGGGCCGCTTCTTCCGGGAAGCCCTCGCGGGCGCGCAGGCGCATCAGCCGTTCTTTTCCAAACATCTGCTGCGTGAACTCTTCAAGCGTACCTTTTAAATCTCCGAAGGTGATGCCCTTATCCACCACTAGGCCTTCTATCTGGTGAAACATAGGTGTGTGGCTCGGGTCGGCGACATCACGACGAAACGCCCGCCCCGGCGCAATAATGTATACCGGCGGCTGCTGGGATTTCATCACACGGATCTGTACCGGAGAGGTATGCGTGCGAAGCAGCACGTCATTGTCATCCGGCTGGACGCCTTTCTTGGAAACGTAAAACGTATCGGAGAGCGTTCGCGCCGGGTGAAATGTCGGCTGATTGAGCGCTTTAAAGTTATAGTAATCAAGCTCGATCTCGGGTCCTTCGGCCAATTTATAGCCGAGCCCGATAAAGATATCCGTAATTTCCTTTATAACCTGGGCAATCAAATGCCGGTGCCCAAGAACCGGCCTACGGCCTGGAAGCGTTATATCAACGGCTTCAGCAACGAGCCGCTCCGCCACTTCGGCGCGAGACAGCTCTTCTTGCCTTTCCGAAATATAGCGTTCGAGTTCCTGTCGTACTTCGTTTGCGATCCGGCCGACTTCCTTGCGCTCCTCGGACGGCAATTGCCCGAGCGTTTTTAAAATGGAAGTCACCCGCCCTTTCTTTCCGAGAAACTCTACTCGTACCTGATCTAACTCTCGCAGGTCAGAAGCCTTCTGAATTGCTGCCTTACCCTCTTCAAGTATCAACTTTAGATCCGCCTGGGATGACATCGCCCCTCATCACCTTCCTCAACAAAGTTTGTTTCCAAAACGATGGTAATAAAAAAGTCCTCTCTCGTTCACCAAGGACGAGAAAGGACCCGCGGTACCACCTTGATTCAAGCCACTTTATTCCTTAACACGCATGCGTAGCCTAAGGGTTATCAATAGCGTGCATACGCATATTCATAGTACAAGCAACCTGCTCTTATATCGCCCGATAACGGTGGGTACCGATTCCCCTACTTAAGCTCGTGTAACCGGCAAAGTTGCGGTTGCCTCTATGCTTGTTCAGCTCATTACTCAAAAGTGAATTTCACCGGTTAGGCCTTAGCGCTCTCTCAGCTTTTGCGCCTCTCTGTAAAGGCCGGCCTCAGCTACTTCTCTTTATCATCGTTGTGTTTCTATTTAATTATACCGTCAGCTTCTCTTTGGCAATATTTGCGAGCTCTGCAAACGCCTCGGCATCATGAATCGCCATATCGGCAAGTACTTTCCTGTCGATCTCGATTTCGGCGATCTTCAAGCCGTTCATAAACTTGCTGTATGACAGCCCATTTATGCGTGCGCCGGCATTAATTCGGGTAATCCAGAGCTGCCTAAAGTTGCGCTTTTTAGCTTTTCTATCGCGATATGCATATGAAAGCGAATGAAGTACCTGCTCTTTTGCTGCCTTGTACTGCTTGCTCTTCGCACCGCGATACCCTTTTGCCAGCTCTAAAACTTTTTTATGCCTTCTTCTCGTGCTCTTGACGTGTCTCGTCCTTGGCATCGGATGTCAACTCCTTTAAACAAAATCAAACTAAACCAGACTTATCGATGAAATAGTATTGGATAAGCCTAAATTCCGAGTATCATCTTTATATTTTTCTCGTTTGTCTTATCAACAATGCCATCTTTGCGCAGTTGGCGTTTGCGTTTTGTGGTCTTCTTGCCAAGAATATGGCTTTTAAATGCGTGCTTATAGACGAGTTTGCCCCCGCCTGTAACCTTGAAGCGTTTTGCCGCCCCACGGTGTGTCTTCATCTTAGGCATAATCTACTCCTTTCCGGCTCGTGCTCATAATTTTGTCTTATGCTACGGCTACATCAGCGCTGGTTATAACCTTGCTGATGTAGCCTGCATTCACACAACGAAATACTATCCCTAGCATCATAACCGACTAAGCTAGTGGTGAAATCACAATTTTATTTTAAGCAATCCTAGCTGTAGGTAGATTTACTCTTCGGCGACTGCGACTTTCTGCACCGGAGTTAAAACCATAATCATGTTGCGCCCGTCCAGCTTCGGCATTGACTCAACCTTACCAAGTTCTGCGACCTCTTCGGCAATGCGATCAAGAAGCTTTCTACCTAGATCGGTATGGGCCATCTCTCGGCCTCTGAACATGATCGTAACCTTGACCTTCGAACCACCTTCAAGAAAGCGCATGATATGCTTCTTCTTGGTGTCGAAATCGTGGCTGTCGATCTTCGGCCGAAGCTTCATCTCTTTTAGTACAACCGAAGCGGAATGCCTCTTCGCCTTCTTCATCTTCTGGGTCTGCTCGTACTTGAACTTACCATAGTCCATAATCCTGCAGACCGGCGGGTCGGCTTGCGGAGCTACCTCGACCAGGTCAAGCCCTGCATCAAACGCAATCCTGAGCGCCTCATTTGTCGGTTTAATGCCGAGTTGCTCTCCATCTTCTGCGATGAGTCGTACCCTTGGGACACGAATCCTCTCGTTTACGCGTGCATCTGTTGCGATGCTCTACCACCTCCTGGGTTGTTACGCCCTTATAACTTTGTTTTTTGCTGCGTTTATCTTATAACTATTTACTATTAAGTAAAATAAAAACGCGGGTAGCAGTCGCCACCCACGCCATCGTGGTTGATTAAAAGATTTAATTAAGAGATTTGACCTCTTTATCTTCTATCTTTTGACCCGTTCAAGTGCTCTAAGCATCTTAGGGTGAGAAGCGACCGGCTTCTACTTCGCCAATATTCAGTTATCGGCAAAACGCCTCAATAAGTATACTATGTGAAACCTGACCTTGTCTAGCAGGTTTTATTATATGCGGTTGGTTGGGGTTGGGGTGTGTTGGGTTGGATGCGCGTTAGCTTAAGCATCCGAGTAAGTTGATACAATACGAGCTTTGAACTATTAAGAATCAGTAAAGCGTGCAGCCGAACTTTAATGACCGCACACATCTTTGGCTGACTCTACACGAGTTTTTGGAGCCGCATTCCCTTTTCTTTTGGATTAGGGAAGTAGGTAAAACTGGGACTCTGATTTTTGCTTTACGGCAAAAGTCTTTCTTGAGCTGTCATCCTCAAAGCTCGTTATGATAACCACGGCCTTTTCATATGTATTCGAGAGCGTTATTAAACGGCCGATTTCCTCTTCAGATAATAATTCTGCGCCTTGCCGAAGCCATAGTTTATTATTTTGGTACCAGACGTACTGCTCAGTTTTTGGCGCATATGCCGCAGGCCGTTCCTTGGCAATCTCTATATCCTTTGCAATTAGCGCTTGTTCGGTGCGTCTTACGCGAGGTAAGAATAAATCTATGGCAGCGTCCCTTTTCCCTTCTCTTATAAAACCGTGACCACCATTCTCCTATCCAGGGTCATTAAGCCCCATGGTGCCGTTTCAGCTATAGGCGAAGACCAATCTCCTTTTCAGGGTCTTAAAGCCCCAGAACAATATCCAGCCTATAGCCTATCTACTCCAGGTTGTACTACTATATATTCCCTGGAGCGGTCAGCGACTACCTCTTTCATAGCATCTCCTATTGAGATTTACATACGCTAAATTATGCATTTCAATATGTCTTAGTACTAGTGGTACATATAGGTTATACCATTTACGTCATCTACTTGCGGAATATATATTTTCGAGCGATCTCTGTTTTGATACATTATTGATTGCGCTACATTACCCTCACCCAAACCTGCGCCGTGACCTAACTCATGTCCTGCCGTACTCCTACGCATTGTCGCAGTGAAACTACCCGTTGTTGCCGTATTGCCAACAGCACTGAAAGAGGTCGTCTTGCCGTTTGTAATGTTACTATACGTATAACCATATGCCCCACCTGATATACTCACAATTCCGAGCTTATTTATATTTATAGCAGAGCTGCTGTAGCTATAAATGAGCTCAGTTGGGGTATTAGTCCAATCAGTAGCCGCAGCTTTGAATGCATCTTTCCAAACCGACGTTGAAGGCATGCTTGAACCCCAAGCATAATATATGTACATGTAGCCGCCAAAATAATTCCAAGGAGCAAGAATCGTATAAGCATTAGCGGGTGCGCACATTGCAAGCAAAATCGTTACAGCTATTAGTATTACAAGAATCTTCCGTTTTAGCATCAATAATCCTCCTGTTCTTTCCAACGCATTTTTACCGGTTAAGCAAGATTCGATACTAAATTCACCTCCTTCGTTAACATAGCGTTTTCAATATTTGGAAACCCTATTGCAGATTATTGATGCAATATGTATTAGCGTGTTTGCTCTCCTCTTTAGGTCTCTATCTTACTCGTTCGAATCCTATTGCCTTGTCCAATCTTCGATCCCTGATCTGATTGTTTTCCATCAACCTCTCTGAGTTACCAGATGAACAGTAAATCCTAAGTAGGGTAATGTACAAATGTACTATAGCTACAATATATTATTATTCTATAATATGTACTATTAACGTTACCTTAATATAGTATATTTTTTCTATTACTATATCTTTGTATGACCGTATGCTAGCTCGATTAGATTGCCAATATGGTTTGTCTGAAAAGGAAGTAATCGTGTCTAAAAGAGTCCTAGGTATTCCTTAAGAAGGTGACGCGAGTTCAGTTAATTTGATTGTATTAGACTGGTGCACGCCGGTTAATCTTCATTGCAAGCTAACGCATAGTTTATAAACCGTAATTATACTCCATAACTGTAGGCAAAAAGCAGAATAACCGCTTTGTAAAGCGGTTATTTCAGATTCTAATGTGCACCTTAAAAACTAATCCCCGGATTGTCACTTGTTCCAGCTATATACAGAATATGCCAGTTTGATTGGCAACAAAAGAAGTTCGAATCCTTGGACCCCTTGAATTTTGGGCAAACAGAAAATGGCTCGTCAGAGCTATTTTCAAAGTGCTTATGATTTTGCTGTCCTCCGTGGACACTATTCAAACCTGGAATTATTGGAGAAATTGATGAAATACATCTCTGAGCTGCGATGAATCTTGCGGTCGCATCTATGGGGAGCGGGGCTTAACACTATATTTATGACTCCGTGTCACATCAGTAGCCCGTTATTCAAAGCGGTTAAAAGGCAACGAAGGAATGAAATGTTGGACCGGTTTATGCGTTATGATAATCTTTGCAGAAGGGCGATCTAAAAGAATCATCACGGAGTTAAATGCGAAGAATTTCAAATCTGTGAGGCTAAAGGAGAGTCATGGCGTATATCACCAACATAACCCACTATATTGATGAAGATGGCTATCCAGTACGCTCAGGACCTGCCGGTCGCGCTGGCGGTTTCTTTGGCAAAATTGTTGCAGCGGCATCGCTGAACCCACCGGGTACTATTGTTCCCTCGGCATTGAACTGCAGACGCCGTCCTGGGCACAAACCATGTCGAGGCCATCTTCTTATCGCCCGCCAGGATGATGGTGTGATCGAGTGGCAATGCCCCTTATGTAAAGACGAAGGTTCCATCCATAGCTGGAAAGACGCTTATTGGGATAAAGGTAGATATTCGATCTCAAACCTGGCGCCAGAGGATGTCGTTGAGCTTAGGGTTTTTGAGAGTGAGCTCAAAGAGCTTACGAAAATCCTGGTGCTTTCATCTGAAAGTGAAGCGATCCTCTATGGCGCGACGTTCATCGAAGAAGACGTTGAACTATGCGCACCGTTTGATAGTTTTGAGGAGTTCGTGGGTGAGATTGCATTTGAGGCAAACCACACCGATAATCGTAGCCGCGAAGTTAATCTCTCTCGAATATGCGATCGAATCCAAATCCTGCTAACTTTCTATGACATGGTTCGTGATCTCTAACGCTGGGCAGAATTGAAATATCATAATCAAACAAGGATTATATCGGGGGGCTGTTAATGAAAAAGCGTAAGGCTAAAGAAGAAGAGAGTATATATTTTATTAAAGCAACTTTAAACGATTTGTTTGGTAGGGCTGGTGGAAAACCGCATAGAACCTTAGCAGTTCCTGAAACTTTTTCATTATACGGCTTGGCAGAAGCTATTACCAATAGCTTCGATTTTTATTTCGATCACTGTTTCGGATTCTATAACAATATAAAGAGATGGACTAATTCAACCGAGGGTTATGAACTATTTGCCGACATTGGAGAAGAAAGCAGGTTTAAAGGTGTAAAACGAACGAAGGTAAACGAAGCGTTCGATAAGATCGGGATAAAATGGCTGTTTCTCTTTGACTACGGTGATGAGTGGCATTTTGTTGCCGAACTTATAAAAGTAGAGCCGGCCAATGAAGATGTAAGCTATCCATTGGTTATAGAATCGACAGGAGACGCTCCGCCTCAGTATGGAGATCCGGAGGATGATGAGGACGGATTTTAGACAAATCATAACGATATCAGGGTGAACGCTGTATATTTTCCTTCCGCAATTGTCAAACTCGTCAGAGTCCGTCATGCTTTTAAGACTCAAGGAGCCTAGACACTAACCTGCTCTCTTAGCATCTTTTTGCTCTTCAGCTTCGATGGCCTCAAAGAGGAGCATCCTCATTAGCGTCTGGTATCCCATGCCCTTTTTAATCGCAAGCTTATTAAGCCGCTCAACAAGGTCTTCATCAAGTCGAAGGGAGACCATTTTTTTCTTGGGACGGGGATGAGTTGGGTGCATGCCGCCAGGGACTTCCACGCCCTCATATTCGGTGGGATCATGCGTATCCCAGAATTCACGTATTTCATCCTCGCTTTTAAATTCGGGAAACTCTTTTTTAGACATGATTATTCTCCTCTTCTCTCCTTTTACTTAGATTTTTTATATTTTTTGCGCTTACTTTTGTCCATCTCATAGGCCGTTATTGGGCGAACTAGCTTAAGCCCTCGCTTTTTGACTACTGAAAAGGCAATAAAGAGGAGCTTGTCACCATTACTTCTACCGTAGAAGTGGTAATAATCCTTTCCAAAACTTTCAAGTTTCTGAGGCTGGTTATAAAAAGCTTCTTGAATTTCCCAGCGGTTTAGGTGGTGCTTTTCGACGATCTTATCCTCATTGTTCTCGTCCCAGTCAAAGTCATCAAAATCCAGCACCGCTCACTCCTTATCCTATCCTCTTATTATATTGACAATGTCAATATATATCAATAGGATTTACAAATTATGCTCTTGTTCTCTTAATATTAATGAGGCAAAAACAGGAGCTTTTGGCTCTGCATAGCCAAAAGCTCCCAGCGGTGCTGGGGCGCTAGGATTCGAACCTAGAATATCCGGTACCAAAAACCGGTGCCTTACCATTTGGCCACGCCCCAATATGTGATTTCAAAAAGAAAAGCTGCGTCTATGTGTCACACAGCCTTTCAATCTCCGGCCACATCTATGCCGACCTCGGATTGTGCACTGAAAAATATATCACGCCGCGGTAAAAATGTCTACCTTGTAACAAAAAAGAGCCGATATTTCAAGCGGCTCTTTAAACTTCGTTGATATGGTTATGGTGCTATGCTTGCTGTGGACTGACAATCTCATGCTTGTCGCCCAACAATTCGAGAGCTAAGACCAGCTGTAGTGCCTTAGACGCGATGATAACTTGATCATTGTCCGGTTCTCGCGTGGTCATGAACTTCTGCAGCATCCTTCCGCCAAAAAGAACCATCTTCGTCAGGATGAAGTTCGGGAAGCGTGTGAGCTGCCTGAATAGCTCAAGAGACATCGCCATCGACGATACGATATACGCACCAGAATACAGCGCGTTGACCTTGGCGTCCGGATACGGCAGGTAAAGTGCCATTAAAACCAGAATCACGAACACCAGATTCGTGCCGCAGCGTGGGTGAATTCTTGAACAACTCTGGATCGCTGCCGGATCGTTCAAGTCTTTCCCCTGCTCGTGGGCATTAACCGCTTTGTGCTCCGCACCATGATACGTCCAGATCTTATTCGTCATACCCCGGCTCATCGTCCAGAGTGCAAGCAGCAGGTAGAAGAATTGGAACCCTGCATTGATAAATATGCTGCGCGGAAGCCACGCGGTTGCCGCCATTGAAATCGGCAGGGTAATGGCAAGATAGATACCCAGCCACAGAATAATGCGGCGATTGGTTCCGGCGGGATTCTTTTGATACGTCTTGACACCGAACTTAATCATCTCAAAAAATGAGATAATCGAACGGATAAAGAAGATATTCCAACGGGGATGGTGGTCGAGCCACGAATGGGTTGAGCCGAACTCGGTTGACCCATCTTCCCGTACCAGTGCCCAGTATTTTTTTGTCCTCATCAAAACGCCATCGCCAAAGGCCTGGCCGCCAACTTTAATATCACTCAATAAAATCACCTGCTGGTTTTTAAAACACGCTGCTCCATATTATATCCCGCTCAACACGCTGCCGACAAGGTATAACGACTTGCTTCGTCCGGCAACCATTTGGCAGCTATATGCCTTGTTTACGAGGTATTTTATATAATTACATACGGCTCACCACTGAGACACTAAATTATTTTATTCACCTTAAGTTTAGTGCAAACATGCGGTTTATCTCTATGTCAAGCGCTTACGCTCTTGTAAGAATTGGTAAAATGAAGTTTGACGATGTGCTTTTCGTCATATAACAATACCTAGACACAATTCAGATCATGCCAAGGAGCTTGGTTTTCTAATGGCTGAGAGAAAAATGCCCAGACATCAAGCGCATCAAATAGAAACTAACGTCAAGTTTGACTTCGAGCGTATCGGTGATACCTTAATCGTGCACCTTTCCGGCGAGGCCGACCTGCTTGGGAGCTCGAAAATCAGGCAAGCCCTCACCCGCAAGCTCAATGACGTTAATAGGATAATTTTTGACTTAAGCGACCTTGATTTTGCGGACAGCTATTTCCTGCGCTTTCTAATCAAATTACGCAAACAGCTCGGTGGGGTCAGCTCGGTTGTGATTGAAAACGCTAAGCCAAACGTCGCGCGCATCTTTGAAGTCACCGGTCTCGATAAACTCTTTATGTCGTCCGACGAGAACCAAGAGCCGGAAATCAACTAATATTCTAGATTTGCATCGCAAAAACCGTCCCCTTGACTGGTGTTTGGCGCTTGCTAACCCCTTAGCGTGGCGCTTAAGAAATAGTTAAAAAAACTCTTAATAAGTAGGTTTACTCGCCAAATGTTCTGGAAAAAATACGAATATAGCGGCATCGAAATCAGCAAAAATGCCAACACCCGGACTAGAAAGGATCACAGAAATGAGGGGTTCTATCGTTCGCGGCATATCATTCGCAAATCTCAACGGAAAAACTATGGAAGAAGCCTTATCAGGGCCCAGACGAGTAGCAACCTTAGCATTTTGCGAACGTTGCGGTTGTAAATTGTCCCAGTACCGGGCGCCGGAAGATACGGTGTGCTGCAGCTGTCACAAGGCGCTTAACCCGTTAATGCAACAACGTCCGGCCTAGCGTAGAGCTTAACCGAATCGACCGGTGATGTAATCTTCGGTCTTTTTGTAGGCAGGCCTCGTAAAAATAGTAGATGTATCCCCAAACTCAACGAGTTTGCCTGGTGCGCCCGTCTCTTCTACCAGGAAAAACGCGGTGTAGTCGGACGCACGAGCAGCTTGCTGCATGTTATGCGTAACCATGACAATGGTGAATTCCTTTTTTAAGGCCTCTATCAGGTCCTCGATTTTCTGCGTTGAGATCGGGTCGAGCGCGGAACACGGCTCGTCCATGAGGAGCACTTCGGGCTTGATCGTGAGCGCACGAGCTATACAGAGACGCTGCTGCTGCCCGCCGGAAAGCTGCATGGCCGATTTATGAAGCGTGGTTTTTACTTCATCCCAGAGCGCTGCTTTTTTCAGGCTTTCCTCAACGATATCGTCGAGTTCGCCCTTTTTCTTAGTACCGTGAATCTTAGGGCCGATCGCCAGGTTTTCATAGATGCTCTTGGGGAACGGATTGGGTTTTTGAAACACCATGCCGACTCTTTTACGAAGCAGCACCGGATCAACACCGTTTTTGTAGATGTTTACCCCGTCAATTAACACTTCGCCCTCAAGGGACGTGCTCATCGTAATCTCGTTCGAGCGGTTAATGATCCGAAGCACGGTTGACTTTCCGCAACCCGACGGGCCGATAAACGCCGTTACGCGGTTTCTCGGCAGCTGGACGGAGATATTATCTATCGCCTTGAACGTGCTGTAATAAAACGTCACATCTTTGAACTCGATTTTCACATCTTCACGATTAAATTGGACGATACCCATCTGACCTCAGCTTCTTCAAAATATGCTGGATTACTGCTGTATGATGCCTGCCAACTGTCAATTGTAAACATCTCGTCTGCGGTTATCTACAGGTTTTTCCGTATACGTTTTGCGGCAACCACCGCTACCTTAAGGTTTAACAATCCTTTAACCAATATTTAACATCCGTGCAACCACCAAACTTGCCATGATTGATACCCTTATGTTATAACACTCCTTGACGAGGAAGGCAGGGGCTGGTATTTTCCCTGCCCCTTTCAGTTGCTCTACGTTTAGTGTGATAGGAGAAAGATGAACGCAGAAGAAAACGCTATAGCTCAAGAGGAGCGCACTAAGAACGTGTCGGTTTTACAAAAGCTATTCATTGCCGAATATCGAAAACGCACTGTCACACGGTTTTATCAATCGGTAAACACTCTAATAATCGATGCCCTTATTGTAGCGGTCTTAATCATACTTTTGGCTGGAACCGCCAGGATATTTATCCACTTGCCGGCAAGTATTTCACAAGATATTCTTTCGATGGGGTTCCACGGTATCCTCAACGACATAATGGTCGTCTTCATTTTTGTAGAGCTGTTTCGCGTGTTGATCGACTATTTCAAAGAGGAACGGGTAAAAATCACCTATATCGCCGACGCAACGTTGGTCTTCACCTTTAAGGAGATTTGGGTTCGTTTCTCTGAGCCGAATTTCGATTCAATGAAGATACTCGCGATGAGTGCCGCTATGCTCGCGGTAGCCACAGTACGAACACTAGCCGTTATCTACTCTCCCGATCGTGCAAAGGAATAGCGTTTACGATTGTAATATTGCTTGGATAACTTTACTATTAAAGCAAAAATGAGTGTGAAAAATGGCTCGAATTTTAATAATCGAAGATGACCCACTGATTAGAGAAACGCTCGAATACAGCCTTAGAGGGGCTGGATTCGATGCGATTACCGCCGAAGACGGGATGCAAGGCCTGGCGATAATCAAAGAGGCAGCACCCGATCTGATTCTCCTCGATTTGCTCATGCCCGAAATCGATGGCTTTGACGTCTGCCGGCGCGTGCGCGAATCCGACGAACATGTCCCGATTATCATGATAACGGCGCTTGAAGACCAGCGAAGTAAGCTCAAAGGTTTCAGCGTCGGCGCCGACGATTACATTACTAAACCGTTTAGCATTGAAGAGCTTGTTGCGCGTATACGGGCAAACCTCAAGCGCACGCTTCGCGATGAAGCGGCGGCAGCGGCAATCGAAGTCGGCGATCTAAAACTCGATCTGACGCACCATACCATCGAGGTAAACGGCCGTTCTGTGCATTTGCGCTTAAAAGAATTTCAGCTTTTAAACGTGCTCGCTTCCAAACCAGGCGTCCTTTTTACACGCCAGGACTTGGCTGAGCGCATATGGGGCTACGAATTTTACACATCAAGTCGCACGATTGACGTTCACATCCGCAGGATTCGCAACAAAATAGAAGAAAATTCCCGCTTCTCCTATATTCAGACCGTCCATGGCCTCGGCTATAAGTTCCAGGTCGCGGAGAAAGCCCAATGCGAATAAACAACAAGCTTGTTATCAGCTACACCCTGCTTACCGCTTTATGCCTGTTTATCATCAGCGCTATCATCAGGTTTGAAGTGCAAAGCTCATACACGCAAACCTTTAAGAACCAGCTTATATCTGAAGCCAATACCGTAAAAGTGGCGGTCGATTCGCTCAGTGCCGGAAGATTTGCAAGCGATCAAACCAATGATCTCGTGCAAAAACTAAGCCGCCAAATGAACGCGCGAATTACCCTCATTACCCGTAACGGCGTAGTGGTCGCCGATACCGAGGCTAACCCGAAGACCATGGGAAACCATGCAAAGCGCCCGGAAGTTCAACAGGCCCTCAGAGGCAATACCGGTATTAGCGAGCGCTATAGCAGCACCGTCGGCCATACAATGCTCTACGTTGCCATCCCGTATACGAATGCGGAAAAAGGTAACGGGGTCATCCGGATCGCGCTTCCCTTGTCTGATATAGCTGCTGCAATAAATAAGCTAAGCATGATAATGGCCGCTATCGCATTTCTGGCAACTCTTGTGATAATTGCCGTGAGTACCATCCTGGCCCGTTCATTTACGAGGCCCCTTAGGCAGATGATGAATATGGCGAGCAGCATGGCCGATGATGATTTTGAGCAACAACTCTCAATCAACACTCGTGACGAGTTGGGAGAGCTATCGCAATCTCTTAATAACCTCGCCATGAAGTTAAAGGACAGGATTAACGAGTTGAGAACGGAGAAAGCAAAGGCCGAGCACATACTGCATAACATGGCTGAAGGTATAGTGCTGATAAACAAAGACGGCGTTATCGTTCTTACCAATCCAGCCGCGGAACGTGTTCTCAGATTCACGCAGGAGAACGTTATCGGCGCACCGCTTGCACGAGTAATCGATAATCATGAGATCGAGACGGCCATTACCGAAGCGCTATTATCGAGGCGAGAAGTTAATGAAGAAGTGGAGCTAAGCGTTCCATTTATAAAACTGCGATTAAGGGCATTACCGGTTACCGGCATAAGCGGTGACCACCAGGTACTTACTGTTATTAAAGACATCACACGAGAGAAGCACGTGGAGCGCTTGCGAAAAGATTTTGTTGCTAACGTCTCACATGAGCTAAAAACACCGCTAACCGGCTTGAAATTGCTGGCTGAAACGCTGTGCCAGAGCATCGAAACAGACCCTGTGGCAAGCAAAAGATTTGCGGAGCGCCTCGACAAGGAGCTAAGCACGCTTATCAATATGGTCCGTGAACTTATCGATTTGTCGAGACTTGAACGTTCCGATGAGGCTATCACAGCATCACCGGTTGATCTTCGAGAGCTGGTTCGCGAAGTGGGTTCAAGCTTTTCAGAACTTGCTGTGGATAAGGGCTTAACGCTCGAATTCGATATTCCTCAGAAACTAACGCCGGTAATTGGGGATAAAGACCAGCTCTTAACACTTGTGCGAAACCTTGTCGATAACGCAATCAGGTATACGTTATCCGGCGGTACAATCAAGGTAATGCTTTCACAGGATAATGACCGCGTCCGCTTCCTGGTTGCTGATGACGGCATCGGGCTGGCGCAACGTGAGATTCCTCGGATATTCGAGCGCTTCTACCGGGTAGACAAGGCGAGAAGCCGGGAGACCGGCGGCACCGGCTTGGGGCTTTCGATTGTTAAACATATCGCTGAAAACCATAATGCAACTATTAATGTTGAAAGCACTCTGGGCATTGGAAGTACCTTCACTGTGGGTTTTCCTATCCAACCGGCATGATCCGAATAATGATGTCATAAATATTTAACACGATGGTTACACCGTTTTCACCACACATCCCGGTTTGCACCGTATCCTGTAATTGGGTGCTCATAGCACCCTAATAAATCTCGCACCGAGAAATCACAGGAGGTTACATGGGATTAATGTCGAGGAATCCGGGGAAAAGCAAAACTGTACTAGTAATGGTTGTTATCGCTTTGGTCGCGCTGGTTGCGACAGGTTGCGGTTCGAATAACCAGTCACAAAACTCAACTAATGCAAGTGACGCCAAAAAAACATCACAACAATTATCAGGCTCGGTAAAAATCGACGGTTCAACCACCGTACTGCCGATCAGCGAGGCGGTCGCCGAGCAGTTCATGAAACAGAACAACGGCGTAAGTGTTACTGTTGGTTCATCGGGCACCGGTGGCGGTTTTAAGAAGTTCATCGCCAACGAGATCGATATCAGTGACGCATCGCGGCCGATCTCGGCTGAGGAAAAAGCGGCGGCGCAAAAGAACGGCATCGAGTACCTAGAGATACCGGTCGCGTATGACGGCATCTCAATCATCGTCAATAAAGATAATACGTGGGCATCATCAATCACTACGGCTGAGCTTAAGAAGATTTGGGAGCCGGGCAGCAAGGTTAAAACCTGGAAAGATGTTCGCCCGAGTTGGCCGGCGGATAAAATCACGCTCTACGGCCCAAGCAGCGCGCACGGTACATTTGATTACTTCACGGAAACGATCAATGGTAAGCAGAAGGCCATCAGGACCGACTACCAAGTGAGCGAAGACTATAACGTAATCGTTCAAGGTGTTGAGGGCGACAAAGGCGCTCTCGGTTATGTTGGATACGCTTACTTCAAGCAGAACGAAGACAAGCTAAAGGTGCTGTCGGTAGATGCCGGCAGCGGCCCTGTTGCTCCGAGCGAGCAAACCATCAAGAGCGATACATATAAACCGCTTTCGCGTCAGATTTACATCTACGCAAACAAAAAATCGCTCGCACGCCCTGAGGTCAAGGAGTTCGTAAAGTTCTACCTGACCGATGGCGCAAGCCTTGTACAACAAGTTGGCTATGTGCCGCTGAACCAGCCAGATTACCAAAAAACCCAGGATGCGGTTAACGCGGTAAAATAGCCTGTCACATAGGTAAAAGCACGTTACTAGATTGAATATCTGACATTCAAATATGCAGATTATTAGCATCGCCGGCCCTTTCGCCGGTGATGCTATGCTGCTTTCAACTTACCAGGAGTGATGAAGTTGGATGCTTTTGAAGAAGCTCAAAGCCAACCAGCTGATATTATAAATATACCAGAAGAGCAAATCACCGCTGAATTTGCAACGGCGATTGAATCGCCTAAACGTACAATAACCTGGCGAAACATTCGAGAGCGCGGAGTTTATCTGGTACTGCTCGGCTGCGTGCTCATATCAGTGTTTACAACAATCGGGATTATCCTGTCGCTGCTCACCGAGTCGGTCTCGTTTTTCAGAGTTGTTCCGATCACTAAATTTCTCACTGACACTATGTGGACTCCGCTCTTTGCCGACCAGCACTTCGGCATCTGGCCGCTCATCGCGGGAACGACGATAATTCTTTTGGGATCGAGCATTGTAGCGCTGCCGATCGGCCTCGCAAGCGCGATTTATTTAAGCATCTATTCAAATCAAAAAGTTAGAAAGGTGATCAAGCCGCTCTTAGAGGTTCTCGCCGGAATTCCAACCGTCGTCTACGGATATTTCGCGCTCACGTTTGTAACACCGCTTTTGAAGACATTTATCCCGTCATTAAGCACGTTTAACGCACTAAGCGCCAGTATCGTTGTCGGCATTATGATTATCCCAACGGTCTCGTCGTTAAGTGAAGACGCGCTATCATCGGTACCGCGGTCACTTAAGGAAGCAGGGTTCGCACTTGGGGCAACCCATTACGAGGTCGCAAGCAAGATAGTCCTGCCGGCCGGACTATCCGGCGTTATCGCATCGTTTATCCTCGCGATATCCAGAGCCATCGGCGAGACGATGATCGTGACGCTCGCCGCGGGATCAACGCCAAAACTCACACTCAATCCGATGGAAAGCGTCCAGACAATGACGGCATCGATCGTTCAGATAAGCATGGGCGACACACCGCAAGGCACAATCGAGTATCAGACCATCTTTGCGGTCGGAATGCTGCTCTTTTTAATCACACTCGCGATAAACGTAATCGGCCAAGTTATTACGCGCCGTTACAGGGAGGTATACGAATGATTTCAGATACCGCTGCGCTCAAACGGCTCAAACGCCGCCGCATAAAGAACGCCATATTTCACGGCCTGATGTTACTTTCATGCGCGGTTGCAATCGTAGTGCTCGCTGCACTCTTAATAGATATTGTTCGCAAGGGTGCATCGTGGGTGAACTGGCATTTCTTGGCGAGTTTCCCGTCATTTATCCCGACCAATTCGGGAATACTAGCCGCACTCGCGGGTACGCTATGGGTTACCGCAATCACAGCGCTTCTCACCTTCCCCGTCGGTGTTGGCACCGCCATATTTCTTGAAGAATACGCGCCAAAGAACCGCTGGATGGCAATTATCGATATTAATATTGCCAATCTTGCCGGTGTGCCTTCAATTGTCTACGGCATTCTGGGGCTTGCGGCGTTTGTACGTGCAATGGCGTTGGGAAGAAGCGTCCTGGCCGGGGCACTCACTATGACCCTACTGGTTCTTCCGGTAATGATTATTGCGGCCCGCGAAGCCATTAAAAGCGTGCCGAGTTCACTTAAAATCGGCTTTATGGCAATGGGCGCTACGAAATGGCAAACTATTAGACACATAGTAATCCCGGCAGCAATGCCGAGTATCTTCACCGGTACGATTTTAACGATGTCCAGGGCTATCGGTGAGACGGCCCCTCTTATCATGATTGGGGCTCTTGCTTTTGTACCATTCGTGCCAAAGAGCGCGATGGATGGCTTTACCGTACTGCCTATTCAGATCTATAGTTGGGTTACCAGGCCGCAGGAAGCCTACGGCCACCTGGCGGCAGCGGCGATTATTATCCTGCTTGCGGTATTGCTATCGATGAATGCAGTTTCGGTGTTTTTGCGTAATCGATTCGAAAAGCAGATGCATGCGTAAACGTCTAAGCGCTTAGGCGGGCTGCGTTGCTAACCCAGTTCACACAAAACAGCTCGTGCCGGCGCACCGTCCGAGCCTTGTACCTTAAGCGGTAAGCACATAATCTCATACTCGCCGGGCGGTACATCCGCCAGGTTGATGGTCTCTAAAACTACGGCGCCGCTGCCCAAGAGCGTCTGGTGTACGTCTGCCCCGGAGTGGTACTCACCGACCGACAGGTAATCGATGCCGACAAGCTTCATGCCCAGATCGACCAGGTGTTGCGCCGCACCAAGCGTTAGATAAACAAAATCGCTGGTAAACTCATCGCTCTGGTAAAGCGCCGAGTTGCGGGTCTTAAAAAGTATTCGCTCGTACCCTTCAACGTAAAGCGATTCAATATGTGACCGGGTTATCTCCTGAGGCACATCTACCTGAACGACGATAACCTTACCGATTAATTTATCAAGCGGCACCGTATCAATTGTCGAGCCGCCTTGCAAGAAGTGAGCCGGAGCATCGATGTGCGTGCCCGTATGGCTTCCCATTCGAATCATCGAGGCTTCATACGAACCGCCCTCCTCAAACGACTGGTATAGCGTGCGCTGAAACCCCGGGTCGCCCGGCCACACCGGCATCTTCGGACGAATAGGAACCGATATATCGTATAATTTGCGTTCGCTCACTTGTATCCCCTCACAATAGAATATATCTCATTGTACCACGCCCGACGCGGAACTTAGCTCTTCGCAATCTAAGCTGATGGGAAGCGATAAACTCATTTTGCAATGAAGCGCAGCAAACAGATATCTCATACGTAGGAGCGCACAATATATGAATAGCGAGTTTCATTATGTCGCAAAACCGTTTTTTTTAAGGAATTGCGTTTCGGGATTGCTTTGTGGTTGTAAACTGCCAGGTCAAATTGACAGGTTCTTCATCGGCAACGCCCAACACGCAAACAGAGTATGTCGCACCGTAGGATAGCGGTTTTTTAGGAAGGATCGCCAATGACTCACGGATATACTCATTTGAAAATGGCGTTATGTAATACGATTCGACACTCTCACCATATTCGTTCGTGAGTGCAACGCTTGTGATGACAATATCTCTGTAGTCGTTAAATGTTACCGTAATCGGATAGCCGACCGGGTAGCTACGGCCGGGAAGCGGGTCCGGCTTTTCATCCCCCGTGAACTCAACCGGTACATCGTGCTGATCTTTCACCGGGTAGCAAACAATGGTCTTTTTATCGGCAAAACCGGGGTTCCCGAAATCCATAACATAGGAAACGCACGTAACGGTTCTGCGTGCCCCAAATCCCGCCTCATATACGTCAGGGCTTAGAATCGGAAACCGGTGGTACACGGTATCCACCCAGCCATCGACCGCCCAGTTTGGATTGATAGACAAAAGAAATTGGGGCTCCGCCCAGCGCGTACTACAAATCTCCGTGGCGTATGTGAATTTATCGTACCCGAAGCACTCCATCCGATCCCACGGCCACGCCCCCGAGTACCCGTCTTTACTGCGCTTCTCAGTATGTCCCGAGAGGCTATGGCGGGCGTTATATTCTGCGTGCGACTCCGATGCTCGGTTAATATCCTTATTGAGCGTAACCGGGGCAAGACCGACGAGTGCCCGATAGTGATTTACACGTGCGAGTGCCATTCGTTGTTGTTCGCTTGGTTTCAGCTCCGGTACGATAACGGGTTCCGTCGATGACGGTGAAAGCATCACCTCCCAGTCTTTTACCGTCATCCTCCCACGGCTTCGAAAAATGGGCTGGCGGGCCAGAGTTATGTTGGGTTTTTTGCATGAGATACAAGAGCTCGCAAGGTTATTAGCCGTTTTCGGGCTGGTTACAAAGAGTGAAGCAAATATAACCAGCGCCAGTGCCGCAACTATATTTACGCAGATAACGATTATTTTTAGTATTGTGGCAAGCAAGCCTTTGGACATGTTCATCGGCAAACCGTTCTAATGTGAATCATTCAACGACTGAGAGTTCAGTTTATAATAACCATTTCGAGCATTTTAGAAACGAAGGTATCTAAATGAATGGTGGGGAAAGGGTAGGTCGCGTTTCTGTAAGAAAACAGAAGCGAACTAGCTTGGCTGAATTGAGACGGCGAACAATGCAAGATCATCGGACAAGCGCCCGCCGGTACACTGCATGACCTCACTGAATACGAGTTGAGCAACCTCCGGCGCCGGCCTAAATTCCATACCGTTCATGAGTTTCTGAAGTCTTGCTTCGCCGAAGAACCCATCGTCACAGCGAGCTTCAATAACCCCATCGGTATAGAGAAGCAGAATATCTCCTTCGTTAAGCGAAGTCTCTGCCTCATCGTATCTAAGGTCATCAAACGCACCAATAACCGGCGACCCCGTGCTTAAGAGCTCAATACCGCCGGAGCGGCGCTGTAGAATCGCCGGCGGGTGACCCGCGTTGCAGTAGACAAAGCGACCGGTAGCAGGTGTTATCATGCCGAAAAACACCGTTATAAATGACGACGAGGTTGCGGAGATGACGCGGTAAATTGCGTCATTGGTTTTCGCTATGACCTCAGCAGGAGAAAAGCTATCAAGCGCGTATGCCCTGATTGTGTTCTTAACCAGCGATGTGACCGCAGCCGCGCTTAACCCTTTGCCCGAAACGTCTCCCATAATTATGCCGGTTATCCCGTCTTTGAGTTTAAAAAGGTCGTAGAAATCACCGCCCACTTTCGCAGCTTCTGTCGCCGACCGGTGCAGGTGCCCGAACGATAGATTCGGCATTCTAGCCGGTATAGTTAAAAGAGCGTCCTGAAGCGTATCGGCGATGTTTCGCTCAACCTCATAAAGCCGGGCGTTCTCAAGTGCGAGCGATGTCGATAAGCCAAGCTGTCTGGCAAAATCAAGCTGTGCGTCAGAAAATTCGACCGCTGTCGAGTAATAATGAAAGTAAATTGCCCCCATTATCTCGTCGCGCACCATAAGCGGCACTACAATCTCCGAGCGGACGCCAAAGCGTTTTGCGAGCTCATTATTAATCCGGGGGTCATGAGGGGCGTCATTGACTACGAGCGGTTCGTGCGTCCTGGAAACCAGATATGATGCTTGAGCTTCTTCGGCGGGAATACGCGCGCTCACTAGCTCCTGGGGCACTGTGCCGTATGTATACCGCGCGACCCAATAATCCTGTTCGGGAGACATAAGAACCGCCGATTCGGACTCGAGCACTCGTGCCGCCTCGACAGTAACGGTTTGCATGATCTCGTCAACGTTAAAAGTCGAGATAATCATATTATTAATCCGATTGAGCGCATCGCTAAGCTCGGCGGCTTTTTTACGGGCTGTAATATCGGTAAAAGTTACAACCGCGCCTTTTACTTCACCGTGTTCAATAACCGGGTAGGATGAATACTCGACCGGAAACGGTGAGCCGTCTTTATGCCAAAACACTTCATTGTCGACCCTGGTGCCGCCGCCTGCTCTGAATGAGCGAACAATTGGGCAATCATCGAGCGGATACGGTGAACCGTCACTGTGGCTATGATGTATGAGGTGGTGCAGGTCTTTACCGAGCACCTCTTCAGCGGTAAAACCGGTCATGCTGGCTGCAGCACGGTTAAACAGCGTGCAGAAGCCATCAACATCGAGACCGTAAATACCCTCATCGGTGGAATCCAGCAATAATTGTATACGGTTCGCGCTTTCACGCAACTCATCTTCAAGATGTTTTTGTTCGGTAATATCGCTAAAAGTGGCAACAATTACGGGGTTAACCCCATCCAGTGAGACTTCTTTGAGAGTATAGTTATATTCTCTTATACCGACAACCGTCTGTAGCTCTACTTCGCCGATAATCGCAATACCGGTCTCAGATACATGTTCGACCTGCCGGTTAAAAGACGCCATAGTCTCAATAGGAATACCCAGATCGAGCGACGATTTTCCGATAATATCCGATTGCTCAAGCCCAAACGCTCGCGCTCCGGATTTGCTTACATAGAGATAACTCAAATCCCTGCCGAAAATATAGATATACTCCGGTGATGCGGAGGATATCGCATCGAGCGTATTTAACTGTTGCGGCGTGAGGCTCACACGCGACATACTTTTCACCTACTATGTTACTTTCATCTAATATAACGCAGAATAATAAAGCTGATAAGTAAAACCTGGTCCAGGTGTGCACTGACAAATGCCGGGAGCATAACCACGACACGGTTTCGAAGATCTTATTGCATAAAACGGCACTTAATTCTTACATTAAATGATGCTGTTGCGCCCGGTGCGGCAAGCATACTCATTGAAGCAAAAATAAGAGGGCTGGCGCCCTCTTATTTTCTAAAAAAGAAAGTGCAGCCCCGGGTGGCGGTACAATCTCCCCCGCCTTCATCTTTATTTCGAACCCCGGGGTTACTGCACTGTCTATAGTACATTTATCGGCTCTCAGCATCACAACTTTAGCATAATCTGGTAATTTATGGGATATATTGGCATTTGATTCTGCGAACGCGCAAAGAATCGTTACACGGCGAAATCTATGTTTTGGAGTATACCTGCTTTGCCGTGCTCCGTGACATATATGCTGGAATTACCAACTTGTCCTTGCGTTGAATTTGCGCTGTCTTTTATGGTGAATGGTGTAGTTATGCTGTTGAGGTAAATGGCACCGACATCATTTGCTTTAAGCGTGGCCAGCCGATCGTTTCCTTGTGGATCTTTCGACCATATCCGCAGGTTTTTAAAGACAACGTCGTTTTCGTCGATCCATCCGTTGCCGTCGTCATCATAACTCTTAAGCTCCGCAAAGGCATTGCCTGTCGTCGGCCCGAAGAGCTCGCTGCCATCGTTGATGACGCCATCCTTATTTTTATCTATTGCCAGAAAACCGCTACCGGAATTCAGTGACGATATCAGTTCCTGGTTGCCGTCCGCATTGAAGTCGAACTTGAATTTGGTTTCGGTTAGACGCACCGGTGCACCGTCGAGACTAATAACCAACGGATCGACGAGTTTTGCGTCACCGGCACGCAGCCTGATGACGTCTTCTTGTACGAACTTGCGGCTTACAGTAAAGTCGGCCGAGAGGTTAAACTCTTTACCGTCTGTCGTCTTTACGACACCTTCGACGCTTACTGCGAGCGATTCGCTCTCTTCGTATGATTCGGTGCGGTCGTACTCGACGCCCCAACCCTGTTTCTGCTGCGCTTGCTCGGCTTGACCCTGCGCGGATACCGCGCCTTGAGGATTTACAGATGCTGAATCTGCAGTCTTATCGGGCATTTCGATGTGCCTGATTGTTACCTTTTTCCCTGTAAGTGCTTCGAGCAGCCGCTCGACAAGAAAAGCTTTGAGATCATCTCTAGTTTTAATGTCCTGGTACTCTTCCGGCATTGTAGCGTGTGCCTGCTGCGACTGCCAAGCGGCTGTCTCGGTTGCTTTTAACTCAAGGATGTAACCATCAGCATTGCCGGCCTGCAATGCGGCCGCAGGTGATTCTTCGGTATGCGGCGGCATTGCATCCACCCATGTTCTAAGCTTTTCATGCTGCTCGTCTTTCTGGATATACGTGTGTTGTGCTTGCATTGTAAAGCTAGAGCCGGCAATTTTCATAATGGTCTCCTCCTTGAGACAGGTGCCCGGGAACTCCATTTCCCGGTATAAGCGCTCTATAGTGTTGAGGTATCGTCACTTTGCTTAATTTTCTGCACTGCCTTACGAAAGAAAACTTGTAACAGGGAATTGTCATAAGAAACGCTCCTTGCGTGTCCATGTGCGATAGCGCTGCCTTCACACGGCAGAGGTCACAGACCTATAGCTAGCCTTTTTATTGCAAGAGGAAGGGGCTTAACGCCCCTTCCTGCAAGTTCTGTGTGTTTTTATCACAATATTATTAATCGACTTCAGACACTCTGTTAATTAATTGCTAAAGCAATAATTTTTGATACTTCTGCCCGGGTGGCTGAGTTGTTTGGTTTAAATGTTCTATCAGGATAACCGGTTATTACGCCGTGAGCTTTTGCCGATTCGATATACGTGCATGCCCGGTGGCCCTGGGTTACATCGCGAAACGACATTCTCGTTGCTTTCGCATCCCAGCCCGTAGCCAGGCAAATCATCTTGGCGAATTCGGCTCTCGTAATATCTTCATCAGGCTTAAAGGTACCATCGTTATAGCCGCTAATAACATTAATTGAAACCAGCTCCGTTATATATGTGGTATACCAGGCGTTGTTCAAAACATCAACAAACACCGTATTATTGGTCGTGTTGTTTATTATGTTAGTGCTATTGTTCTGGTTTATAGTGGTTGTGTTCCCCGGTTCTATAACTGTTGTAGGCGGACCTTTAGCTTTAGGCGTAGCCGTAGCCTCAATCGATCTAGCACTCTCAACGCCTTTGTCGGTTACCGCTGTTACCTGATAGGTGTACGGTTTATCACTATCAACGGCATTATCCACATAAGGCGGCTTAGCAACAAACCCGGTAACCATTGAGGTTAAGCAACGCACCGGGTAGACGTTAGATGCTTAAGCCTGTAGTCGTTACAGACTCGAATCCCACGGGTATAGAAGTACAAGACCGTGCTTATCGCAACGTGGAGGAAAGATGAAAACTGCGCCCGAACCGAGCCGGAAGCTTGGTTACTTTTCGCTCTTTTTCGACCTGGCCAGGAGCTATCAATCGTTGCTCTCGCTGTCTCAGCCTCTTCTCGGAGCGATAATCGCGCTGGGCGCTATGCCAAGCCTCCGCGTTATTATCCTGGGGCTTATTGCCGCAACTACAGGCTACCTCGCGGTTTTTTCAATGAATGATCTACTCGATTACAAGGTTGACAGTAAATCGATCAAAGCCGGCAAAGCAGAACGGGACAAACATGATATCGGGGTGGCCGTCTTTAAGCATCCGCTGGCACGCGGAGAACTCTCGTTTGTGGCAGCGCTAAGCTGGGTTTTGGGAACCGGTTTTGTTAGCGCATTTTTTGCGTATCTACTCAATCCGCTGTGCGCATGGATCTTCCTTGGGTGCGTAGTTCTCGAAACGCTTTATTGCGCTATGCGCTCCGTTTCGTGGGTTAAGACCTTCGCTACCGGAGTAATGGTTGGGCTGGGAGGGCTTGCGGGCTGGGCTGCCGTAGCGCCGCTAAGCCGGGGCTCTCTCTACTTTTTCTTGTTCCTGGCCTTATGGGAGGTGGCCGGGCGCAATCTAGCCAACGACCTGGCAGATGTCGACTCCGACCGGCGCATCGGTCTTAAAACGGTTGCCAGCGTTTTCGGCAATCGCACCTCGGCTACGATGATTCTTATCGGGGCTTGGCTAACGGTAGCCTCATCGGTGGTTTTGCCGATTTCATTGACCGCTAAACTTGTGGGGCTAGCCATTACTGTGTGGTCGATGGGAACGCCTTCTATTAAATTAGCATTGAATCCATCTTCCATGCAGGCCTCTTCCTACTTCAACAAGGCGAGTCTTTTCCCGATGTTGGTTCTGGTTGCATTTCTTCCTTTTGCGTTCACTAACAGCTTGTAGACGAGTAAGCCGTGCGTGCGCAAGTCGAATACGCTCGGAAGCTCATGGGTATATATTCAGTAAAGCCCGCCGAAATCGTGCGCTTTTCATTAATACGGCAGACCTCTAGAGAATTGGGTTCCGCTACCATTTGACGTGCTGCTCTTAGACAATTGCTTCAAAAGTTGTCACTATGCCAAAGACAATAAAGATGACGGCTGAGATGTATTGAATGAGCTTCTCCGGCAGCTTCTTGCCCGCCAGTACCCCAACGATGATGGCCAAGCCATCGGCGATAACCATCCCAAATGTGGAGCCTAGCCAGACCGGTATAAATGAATGATACTGAGCCGCAAGGGATATCGTTGCGAGCTGGGTTTTATCGCCAAGCTCAGCCAGGAAGAATGCAACGCCGACGGTCATAACCGGCCCAAATCTGCGTTTCTTCTCTTCCCCTTCTTCATAGGTATCGCCTCGCAGCGTCCAGATACCAAAGCCGATAAACGAGAGACCAATGAGCACTTTTAAGTACTGCATCGGGATAAAGGCACTGGTCTGTTCTCCGATAACAACGGAGAGCAAATGTACTAAAATCGTCGCAATAAAAATGCCGGTAATGACTTTTAAAGCCTTGTGCTTAGTTGCAAATGAGAGGGCTACAAGCTGGGTTTTGTCACCCATCTCGGCGATAAAGATAAAAAACAGCGATGATACGAATGCCAGCATCTATAGATTCCTTTTTAATAATTCAAGCATCTAAGCATTATACACGATATTCAAACCCCGTGAGCAGTAATTGATAATTACGGGTATAAAGTGGGCTAATAATGTATAGAAAAAGGTCGTGTACATGGCTGCCGCCATCGCCCCGCGTTCAGACGCATGGTATAAGATACAAAACGATTTCTGGATTATACCGTTAGGTGAGCTATTGCCACCGCTTGCCACCACGCCACAAGGCCTGTCAACAACTGAAGTGCAGCACAGGTTGCAGATTGTTGGCCCTAATTCGGTTGCCAAAGAGCATCGCTTCTCGGCAGTTTTTGAATTCTTGCGGTTCTTCCTTAACCCCCTCGTCATTGCCTTGATAGCTGCAAGCATTGTATCTTTTGCGGTCGGCGAAAGAATCAGCGCAAGTATCATCATTGCAATGGTCGTGCTAAGCGTAACGCTTAACTTCTATCAGGTATTTCAGGCGCAACACGCTACAGAAAGCCTGCGTCAACAAGTGGCGCTCACAACAACCGTTGTTCGCGATGGAAAAGAGCGGGAACTGCCGGTCGAAGACCTGGCGCCGGGAGACATTATAAAGCTTTATGCCGGTAGTTTAGTGCCGGCGGATGCGCGCTTGCTGGAAGCAAATGACCTTTTTGTGCGGGAATCCGCGTTGACCGGTGAATCGTTGCCTGTAGAGAAAACTGCCGCCGATCTGCCCCCCGGCGTGCATGGCATAACCGATGCTTCTAACAGCGTATTTCTCGGAACCGCGGCACAAAGCGGAATCGCCACCGCTGTAGTCGTTCATACCGGGCTCGCTACCGAATTTGGCGGAATTGCCGAGCGACTTGCCGAGCGCGAGCCGGAGACGGAATTCGACCGGGGCATAGCCGGCTTCAGCTTTCTCATTATACGCGTGATCATATTACTCGTGCTTTTTGTCTTTGCGGTTAATGTTCTTTTTAAGCGTCCCATTCTCGAATCGCTCCTCTTCGCGATCGCGCTTGCCGTAGGCCTTACCCCCGAGCTTCTGCCCGTCATTCTCTCTGTTACCCTGGCGCAAGGTGCAAAACGCATGGCCTCAAAGAAGGTAATCGTAAAACAACTGGCATCCATCGAGAATTTCGGCAGCATGGAGATATTATGCAGCGACAAAACAGGTACATTAACCCTGGGCGAAGTGGTTCTCGAACACCATGTTAACGTAGAAGGTGAGGAAGATGACGGTATCCTGCGCATAATCTATCTTAACAGCTTCTTCGAGACCGGCGTGAAAAGCCCGTTGGACAGCGCAATCCTCAAGCACGGAAACCTCGACATCAACGAGTACGCTAAGGTCGCCGAGATTCCCTTTGATTTCGAACGCAGAAGGCTCTCGGTCGTCGTTGAGCATAATAGCGAGCGCTTACTGATAACCAAAGGCGCGGTCGAGAGCGTTTTTGAGATTTGCAGCACCGCACAGCTCAGCGGCAAAACAGTGCCGTTCAACGCCACTCGCCTAAGTATAGCCGAAGAGACCTATCGCAAGCTTAGCATGGATGGTTATCGCGTGCTCGGCGTAGCTCAAAAAACAGTTCCAAAGCGGGATGCGTACAGCAAGCAGGACGAGCAAGACGAGACGCTGGTTGGCTTTGCCGCTTTTCTTGATCCGCCCAAAGAAGACATTAACCGTACCCTTGAAACCTTGGCTCAAGACGGCATCTCGGTCCTCATTATGACCGGTGATAATGAGTACGTAACCCAGAAGATAGCTCGCGACGTTGGCCTTCCCGCAGATCGAGTAGTCGTCGGAACCGAAGTTGATGCGATGGATGATGCTGCCTTGGCGTACAATGCCGAGCACGGTGCTATCTTTGCGCGGGCGTCCCCCGGGCAGAAGAATCGAGTAATTACTGCGCTTAAATCTCACGGCTGGGTTGTGGGATTTCTTGGTGACGGCATTAATGATGCTCCGTCAATACACGCTGCTGATATCGGTATATCCGTCGTTAACGCGGTTGATGTTGCAAAAGACGCGGCCAATATCGTCCTTCTCGAAAAGGATTTAGCGGTACTGCATGACGGGGTAGTGGAAGGACGACGAAGTTTTGCTAACATAATGAAGTACATCATAATGGGGACAAGTTCTAATTTTGGGAACATGTTCAGTATGGCGGCTGCGTCCCTTTTCTTGCCGTTCCTTCCCATGCTCCCCACGCAAATACTTCTCAACAATTTACTCTACGATACCTCGCAAACAAGCATTCCTAGCGACAACGTCGATCGAGCCCTTTTGCGCAGACCAAAACGCTGGCGAATTCACTTTATCAGGCAGTTTATGGTTATTATCGGCCCGATAAGCTCGATTTATGACTTCTTAACCTTCGGTGCGTTGCTCTTCGTTTTTCGAGCGAACGAGACTCTTTTTCACACCGGTTGGTTTGTGGAATCGCTAGCAACGCAAACCCTCGTAGTTTTCGTTATACGAACAGCCGCCAATCCTCTGAGCAGTAGGCCTAGTAGGCAATTAATGATAACCGTTCTAGCTATTGTCATAATTGCATTTTTGCTGCCTTATACGGCAATCGGGCCCATCCTGGGCTTCGCCCCGATGCCGCCTTTGCTGATTGCGGCGATTATTGTTCTTACAATAACCTATCTCGGCCTTGTCCAGGTAGTAAAATCGTGGTTCTACCGGCGACACGAGCTTATATAGCACAAGAAGAGCGCTACGAGCTCTCCGAGACCCGTCACTCGGAAGCGATTGAAACGGCAAGAATGGCGATATCATCTGACAAAGCGTTACCAGTGCAGTCCATAACAGCATTAAAAACGAACCGGGGTAGATCTTTCGCAGATACGGACTCCGGCTCTTTTACTAATGCTACGAGCCGCGCCTCGCCCAAGAAGCCATCAGGGCATCTCGCCTCAATCACGCCATCGGTATAGAGGATTAAGATATCTGTTTTCTCAAGCATGCTATGCTCATCGGTATAGCTTAAGTCGAGAAACGCGCCGATAACCGGCGAATTGGCTATCAGCAATAAAGGGTCGGATTTACCTCGCTTAATAATCGGCGCAGGATGTCCTGCGTTGCAGTAGGTAAGGTTCCCCGTCGCCAGTTCTAATATCCCGAAAAATAATGTTATAAAAGAACCGGATGAGGATTCCTTCGTGATCACATCATTGGTCTTTGCCACAACCGCAGAGGGAGAATCCTCCTCATACGCGTATGCCTTGAGCGTGTTTTTTGTGATTGAGGTTAAAGTGGACGCTTCAAGCCCCTTGCCCGAGACGTCCCCTACAACTATACCGACCCTCTCGTGCTCCAGCTCGAAGAGATCATAGAAATCACCGCCGACCTTAGCGGCTTCAGAAGCCGATCGGTACAGGGACCCAGAGCTAATGCCTTTAATCTCTTGCGGGAGGATGAGCAGAGCTTCTTGCAGTGTATCGGCGATGTGTCGTTCGGTCTCATAAAGTCGGGCGTTTTCTAAAGCAAGGGAGATTGTTGCGGCAAGTTTAGATGCAGAATCAATCTGTGCCCGGGTAAAGGGAACCGGGGTCGAGAAGTAGCTGATAGTTAAAACGCCGATAACATTCTGCTTAACCTGGAGGGGGACGCATATACATGATTTAATGCCGTAACGTTTTACAATCTCGGGAACCGTAGATGCATCCTTATGCGTATCCTCAACTACAAGAATCTCTCCGGTCTTGGCGACAATCGATGGATAGGTAAGTTCCTCGTCGGTAAATTCCCTATCAACAATATCTTCAGGGTATCTGTAACTATACCGGGCAACCCAGCGGTCATCGGCACGTAAAAATATTATGCTTGATTCGGCGCCTATTGCTTGAGCGGCCTCCGCAACAACCCTTCTCATGATCTCGTTAATATCCAGGATAGAGCTTATAGCGGCGTTGATATCATCGAGCGCATTGCTAAGCTCTTCTGCTTTCTTGCGCTCCGTTATATCGGTGAAGGCGACAACAGCCCCTTTAATTACCCCCTCTTCAATAATTGGATTCGATGAATACTCGACCGGGAATGCCGTCCCGTCCTTTCGCCAAAAGACCTCCGTATCGATCCGTTTACCTTGCCCCACCATGGTTGTTAGAAAGATCGGGCACTCCTTCAGAGGATAAGGTGAACCATTATTGTGCTTATAGTGAATTAGGTCGTGGACAGATTTCCCTAGCATTTCTTCAGATTCATATCCGGTCATCTTTGTTGCCGATCTGTTAAAAAGCGTGCAACGCTCGTTGGTGTCTATCCCATAAATGCCTTCATCCGTTGATTCGAGAAGTGACTGCATTCTCGTTGTAATATCCGAGAGCTCGGCGGTTCGCTCTCTAACCCGTATCTCTAACTCATCGCGCGCTTTTCGCAGCTCTTCGACCGTGTGCTTAAGGTTGAGCCTCGCAGTATCAAGTGAGCGAGCCACCGCTTCAACCTCGTCGCCGGTTGTCAGAATCACCGGATCATCAAAACGTCCTTCTCCTACTGCTCGTGCTTTACTAACGAGAGTAGCGAGTGAGCTAACGATGCCACGCGCAACATAGATGCTTACCGCAAAAGCCACTGTTAAGAATATAAAAACCGCGAACGCCGACATAAATGCGATTCGATTCACCGGTGCCAGTGCAACACTTCTATCCATACCGGAACCCGCAGCCCAGCCTATCTCCGGTATCGGGACTTCAGCCACAAATCTAACTTGATGAGTAACTGGAAATACCCACGTGGTGGAAGATGCGCTTCTGCCGGAGAGCGCAGCCCGGACAAAATCATACTTACCCCAATACGGTCTGGTTAGCGCAAGATCGGGAAACTGGCTTTGATATACGAGGCGATCGCTTGAATCTACGATATTTATGCCTCCAGACGGGATCTTAGGTAGTTCGCTACCGAGTTTCGAAACATCGACAAACGAAGCGGTTATCCCTTGAAGCTGCCCATTACGTTTTATGGCTTGAGCAACGTAAAATCCGACTCTGTCGTTAATCTTCTCACTGGGTGCGATACCGGTCAGCTTACTACTATTAATGATCGTCGCAAATGCCGGGTTCTTGGAAAGATTTTGCCCAATAAAGCGAGTATCGGTTGAAGCGGTCACTATCCCTTGTTGATTTGTGATTAATGCGTAATCTATTGGATAATCGGGAAGCAATACGGACAGTGAAGCAGCTGCTTCCGGTGGTGGAAACCGGTTAGTAATAATCGGTTCGCTCACAAACTCCATCGAGCGCCCGAGCTCACGGATATGCAATAAAAAACTTGTGCCGGCAAGGCTTGCGATCTCGTTGCGCTCCAGTAGGACTCGCTCAACCCTGCCTTGATACCAGCTGATGTAGACGATTGTTGTTATAGCTATCAGGGGAATAGCTATAACAAGATAGATGATAATAAGCTTCCGGGTAATGCTTAATCTTCGCATATGCCAAGTACCCTATGATTTTGTGATATTGTCCCAAGTGCTATTAATATGCAAACTAGCCCATACGGTCGTCCGCGTGCTTCTCTCTGATTATATGTCCAATATGTCCAAATTTTTGTATTACCGGCATTTCACAGTAGATAAAAGAGATGCTATAAGCGCTTTGTTGTTATAACTTAATCTGCTGTAAACGCTCAACACGCATCTGCGTGGCCGGGTGGGTGCTAAACAGCGACATTAATCCTCCACCTCTGAGCGGGTTGCTAATATACATGTGCGCGGTTGAGGGGTTTGCAGACTGTAACGGGATTCTCTGTGAAGCAAACTCCAATTTCTTAAGGGCACTTGATAAGCCCTGGGTATCTCTAACAAAACGCGCTCCAGTTGCATCTGCATGAAATTCGCGTGATCTGGATATCGCCATCTGAATGAGCAGAGCGGCGATCGGGGCAACAGTAGCCATTATCAGAACTCCGAAAATACCGCCGCCCTCATCCTCGTCGCTGGAACCGCCAAATATGGCCGCCCATTGTGCCATTTGCGCAATAAACGAGATGACACCGGCCATCATAGCAGCGATTGAACCGATTAGAATGTCCCGATTCCTGATGTGGGCAATCTCGTGGGCAAGCACGCCCGCGAGTTCATTTCTATCCAGCAAATCCAAAAGGCCTCTCGTTACGACCACAGAAGCATGTTTTGGATTCCTGCCGGTCGCAAAAGCATTCGGCTGCATATCGCCAGTCACGTAGAGCTTGGGAACCGGGATATTAGCACTTTTTGAAATCTCTTCGACCATTTGGTAAACCTCGGGGGCATCCTTCCTATCTAACGGTTTTGCCCTGGTCATTTTGATGACCATTTTGTCGGAAAACCAGTAGCTGAAGAAGTTCATCCCTAATGAAATTACCAACATGATGAGCATTCCGGTCTGGCCGCCGAACATGTTGCCTAAAGTCACCATCAAAGCCGACAGCAACCCCAGGAGCAAAAACGTCTTAAGTATATTCATCGCACCCATCCCTTTCATTATGTAAACGCACATCCAACAAAAAAAGACCTTTGGCCAGTAATTATTAATAAGTAATAAATTACTCGCCAAAGGTCTCGCTTATTGGATTAACCTAGATACGGCCGGGATTATTATCCGTATTGACGACCGCATCGCCTCATCGGCCTAGAGCCGTGAGACTAGCTACTCCCCTTTGTTGACGATATAAGCTTAGCAGAAGACGTACATCTTATCAAGTGATATGCAAGAGCCTGCTATGCCTCAACCACAACGGGTGATGCATTCTGATCAAAAGGGTTCTGCCGCATCGCGAGAGAAAACAGGTAGGGGTAATTGTTTTTCAAATAGAGCATATATGCAAGCCACTGGTCTACTATATAACCGTATACCCGTTTAATATCTCCGGCGAGGTGCTCAAGATCGACTTCCGTCATCATATGCAGAGTATCCCTGGCGATAAGTTCGCTGTTCAAATGAAAGATTGCCTGAAGGAGCTCGGTAAACTTTGCGTGTTCCAGTATGTTTGGGTTTTCGAGCAATCGCAATAATATATCTCGCTCGTTGGACAGCAGATCACGCACATGCTCCAAATCGACTTTACCGATTTGCACATCGTAGTCGTACTTTTTAAGACGCTCGCTGGTAGCCTTGAAATCCTTTTCGGTCCAAGCGTTAGTAACGACTAGTTCGTCTTTAATGGAGTTCAGCTTCGGATCACAGTCCGAGAGGTACGCGAGAAGTTTCGTCCCAACCTCATCAAAGAACGCGCCGATGATAATATTGAGCTTCTGAAGCCTCGCGTTTTTGTCCCGCTGATCCATTAACTCGTGGATAATAACGGTGACCAGCATAACCTCAATAAAAACAAAGGCTATGTCGCCAAGCAAGAAGAGAAAGATATGGTGCGCATCCCGAAATATCTCATATTGAATCCAGTAGAAAACAGCGGATAAACCGATTAGTACCAGACTGATGCGGATTTGCCAGCTCACACGTTCCACTCTGATCTCTCCTTGCCGCATTACTCGATGGCTTACTATAAGACAATTGTCATTGTAAGATAGAGGCCGAAATTTGGCTACTTGATCTCGGCAAAAATCACCTGGGATATTTACCATCACCTCTACCCCGGCGGCGAAAATGAGACCATGAAACGTTTGGCGGAAGGTTTTAGCCGGCACCGCAAGGTTATCTGAAAACTCTTGCACCGCTACCGGACAGCGTTAGTATAAGGTGCGAATTAACGCAAGATTGCGATTTCGTCCATGCATTCGTCTACGACAAGAAAGAACTGGATGATATCCTGGTACAGATTAAGAGCCATCTCAAAGCTAACGGTATTATCTGGATATCATATCCGAAAGGTACCTCAAAAGTAGAAACCGACCTCAATCGAGATAAGATACGCGAGCTGGCCGAGCAATATGGCTTGGAAGCTGTCTCACAAATCGCTGTAGATGAGGTTTGGTGGCCCTTCGCTTGAAGATCGTCTAGCTGCAAAGCTAATGAATCATATTGTAAATAAGACGTTTTTTCGGCATCTTCGCAATTGAACACCCCGTTATTACCTGCAGGGTTATTATATCTTCTGCAACCTCTGATTCCGATAAAGAATAACGGTTGCCTTCAGAATCGCATCATTCAGCAACAGATTAGATGACATCTTCTTTGATGTTTAGGCTGCATACTAAAGGGAAAAAACTGCGTGAGATATCTGCTGAGGTTTATAAGTAGGTAAAAGCATCCCTATACCTATGATTCTAGCTTGACCTTTTTGCAGATACTGACAGTCGCCTAAGAGCCGAAAGGAATCCGAATCTTTAAGGAAGGCTGAGGGTAGCCAGAACGCCCTCATATAGAGGAGGTGTAAGGATGAAGAAAACTCTAATCACACTTATGCTAGCTGTGATCATGGTCCTTTCGATGTACACTGGAGCATTTGCCCAAACTACTACTACCTCTCGTTCCGTGACCACACTTAGTGAGGAGCGCACCGAAAGTGCAGCGGAGCGGGCACGCGAAGCAAGGGCTGCAAGGACAACGCTGCCGCGTACCGGTGGCTTGCCTATAAATCCATTAATTCCATTAGCAACCGGTAGCGCTGCGCTCGCCTTGTCTTATCTACGCAAAAAGCGTTAACTTAATACCGCACGCAAATAAAGTATAGATGGACGTAAGCACCTCTATACTTTATTTTGTCATCGGTAGCAGTGAAAAGTCAGATACTATAAGATGGACTATAGGCTCTTTTCGTAAGGGACTCACATCTCGCCTATTGTCTTACAGTCCCCAAGCGAACGCTGGGTGCTTAAGGGCTCGCCTCATCTTGTAGTATCGAAGCATCCTCTCATCGTTCCGGCAGATTTACCACGAGAACCTAAGGGGCACAAAAGCCCTCGGCATTTCATCAGGGCTTAAATAAGGTTGTGGACCTTATTGGACATTATGCGAACAATAATACCTGGCAGGTAGAACAATTAGAATCGTGTTTCAAGAAAATGAGACTTGCTCGGTGAAATAAAACTGTTCTCTATTGTGTTATGCATAACACTCAAGGAGCTCTTTTTCAGAGGATTGATTGTTAGATAAACTTCCCAAATTAATAGTTCCTTCTTTGATATGGACTTCTATCGAATTCTTTTTGCAGAAATTAATAACCTCACAAGCCATCGAGTTATAAAAATTCTTATAAAGGAGAAACTGGCTTGTCTGGCGATTGTAGTTCCATTTGCCAAAGACAATTTTATCTACAAAAGAAATTTCATCTAAGATCTTTCTGATATCTTGCCCTATTATGTTTGGGGTCGGATAAGGCTCCATGCTTACCCAAGTTTTTAAACCGGCGTCGCTTAGTTTCTTCAATGCCTTTATTCTTAGATCGATTGGTGCTGCAAACGGCTCAAATCTTCTACGAAAATCTTCTGATAGAGATACAATGGTCGAGCCATATTCATTAAGATTATTAAACATGGATTGGTTAGTTAGCACACTCGGATAAATGCCTTTGCTTATTAGAGTCGATTTGATTTTGTCTTTATTTAATCTCTCGAGAATTTTTAGTGTCAATTCTTCAACTTCTCTTACCTCATACATGAAGGGATCAGTCGCAAAACATAGGAATACCTGCTTAATTTTATGTTTTAGTCGAGGTATTTCCTTGTCTAACAAATCAAGCGCATTCTCAACAATCTTTGGCTGAATCCAATCTTGGTAAGTTTTTATTTTGCCGCATCTTTTTTTCATCATCATGGCATAACACGGATAAGTGCAACCGTGAGTGCATCCTTCAACATGGTTCAAACCATAATCGGCATATTCCACGCCGCTTTTATAAAGTAGAGTTTTTCTTGTAATTCGTTGTAAGCTAGTTTTCATGATACCTGCTTTTTTATTAATTCTATTGAAATTTTATTATATCATTGTAATCTATACCCGTTCGAGCCCTTCCTTTAGGTGTCTTTTCTGGAATTCTGCTGATTTTTACCAGATCAGTCTTCTCTAGCTCTTTTACAGCAGCCCTTAGATCTGATTCTAAAAACTCCGTTTCATCTATAAGTTCCTCAACAATCCGTTGGAAGGATTTCTGTTGACCAGCATACTCAGAACGCATATAACTAGCAGCTCGCTCAGTCCTATTTTCGCTCTCGTTAAACAATGTCAGTTGATTGCTATCAAAACGATTTCCTCTATATTCAACTTGACCCAGATTAAACTTTGCAAACGATGACTTCATGATTACGCAGCCTTTAAAGTAATTTGTTAAGTGGAAGAGATAATAATAGGTTCTTTTGGCACTAGGAAACTCAAAACGGTAGTAGTAAACAAACTTAGAGAACTTTTTCAGCTGTTGTCTATAGAGCTCAATAATGGCTCTTTCTCTCTGCAGTCCTTTTAGTTCTTTAAGCTGCTGCCAATCAGTGCTACCAAACAATTCATTAAAGATTTTCTCAACTTTTGGCGCGCCCAAGAATTGATTAACTCTCGTAAACATGAAATTAAGAAGGATCTCTGATTTGTCAATACGCATTATACGCTCGATGGTTTTCATTTTAAGCGTAAAACCAAAGGGATCAACAAAAACGAAGGTGGGGGCTAAATTATTAATGTTATCCAAAATCTTATTAATAGCCCCGTCAAAGTCGTCATTTATCAAAATCGGTTCTATGCTAATTCTTCTGTGGTCAAAAATCTTCTTGATATTCTCTAAATTCCCTGCGTCGCTATCGATAATTATGATATTGACTTTACGTTGTAGCCTATTAGTAGCCCTTTGGGCAACTTCTGCCGCCAAGACAGGAGAACCAAAAAATAGGTTATCATTGACATCTTGGTAGGCGCCAATACCCCCGAAACCGTCAACATAGTTCAGTTTGTTTTTCTGGCCGACAATTTTCATCCACTTATCAATATAGTCCTCAAAGACCATGTGCTTCATCTTTGTCTGATCTTCATATGGCCATGTTTTAAAAGGTAACTCTGCCATTTTCCTATCCCTTTTTATAAGAAAGGTTTGTTATTAATGACCACTACACCTAAATCTCTAATATAGGTCATAACCCGATAGACATATTATACTACAAACACTTGTTCGGTAATAGTGGAGATCGTTCATGCGTAGTAGATGAATAGAATAGATAACGGGTGAAATTGATCTAAAAACAACTTCAGCCACAACTCCGTGAGTTATAACTAAAAGTTGTGGATTGGCTTTTTAAGCAAAAAAGCGTACCCTTCCACTAATACATCGGTAGCGAGATCGATATAGGGGATTTGATAAGCACAACATATCTCATTTAGAACCAATCTTGCACCGTCATTATCGACGCAGCCGAATATATAGTCAGCCTTCTTAACTTCGATAAAAGCTTCAAGCGTCCTAAGTTCAACCGGCAAAGGGTTTACCTCAATAGATGGATCAATTGATTTAACTAAGCGCTGAGCAATATCTACCTTTTTCGTGCCTGGGATAGGATCATCAAAACGAGCCCCAATTAGACGGTTAAGGTTGTGCTCTTCCAGCTCGTCTGAATCAATGAAAGATAAGAAGCCTACACCAAGAAAAGAAAGCTGTTGGGCCACATGAGAACCCAAGCCACCAACACCAACGACTGCAACACGGGCTTTTTTGAGTTTTGCCTGACCTTCTTGACCAAAGAGACCAATTTGCCGTTCATAGCGTTTAGAATTCATCTACTCGCCCCCCTTTTTTAGTGTTAAACAATTGGGATAAAGATAGTGCCTCCTAAATATGCGCTTTGCGATTATCTTTGTTAGCTGCTGTGGCGTTCTTGGATCATCGGCCCATACCAAGCCGTCGAAATCAGACTTGGAAAAGACAAGCGCTGCATATGGCTTCGCTTTTAGACGCCACCAGACATGCGGAATGAAATCCTGAAAACCCTGGAAATCTGAAGGAGAGAACTGAGCACCTTTTTGGGACGTGTGTGAGTGAACTTCAATAATAGCAGCATTTAGGTCAAAGGTCTTTTAGGTTAGCAAAACCCCGAATTACGGTGAATATCCCTAAGACGTCCTTTTCAAACTGGCCTTCAAGCGTAACATAACGACTTCCTGCTGGCATAATCTCTATCCTTTAATCCTTGTCTTTGGTGCCTAAGATTAAAATTTCAATATCACGTTCTATATCGTGGACTACTTCTGTTCGCGCTTTCATTTGCCGTTTGATTTTGCTTAACTGTTCTTCCAGCGTTTTGATAATAAAATGCTGTACTCGTAGAGGTGGAAGGGGAATCCGTAGATTCCAGATGTCTTTGTTGCCAATCGCATAATTGCCAACTGCCGTCCGTGCTGCAGCTTCTATTTGTTGGCGCATTGGAGGTAGTTGCAGAAGCTTCCATAAGTAACTAGGCAGTATGTTCTCTTTTGTGCGAATACGAATTATTTTGTCTGGGAATATCAAATTCGCCATATCCTGCTCAACCAACGCCGACATTCCTACATATGCTAATGTCCCATTAGTTCGGCACATAAGAATATCGCCCGCTCTTAAGTCAAACTCCTTCAGCAAACGTTGATCATCAATAGCATATTTCTTTTCGCTTGGCACAAATTCACCCTGGGTAACAGCACTGATTTTAAGGACACCTAACCCTGTCGGCTTAGATGCGGGGCTGTTTGAAGAACCATGTTTAACATCAAGCAGACAGTCCTTACCTAAAACAACAGGATATTTGCCACTGGTTATATTGTCCATCTGCGCAAGCAAGTAAGTTGCCCGGCCACTCCATTGGTGTAAGTTCTCCCAGTATACGGCGTAGCTTTTTCGCAATGAGCGGGTATGGGCAGGATAACTTAGTTCAAGTGTCTGAAGGAAATTGGCTTTGCAGTGACCTTGCTATAATGGGTATAAGCAATCAAGCTCCAGCTATGCACAACTGTGACGACTAACCCGACCACTGGTTTTGTTGGCAGCACCCTCAGCATCTATTAATGTCGGAAACGGTCCATGCCATTTGCCGTTATCAGAGCGCGTGCCAGTAGATAGCCCTCGACCATTATTGCAAAACCGGCATGTCCCCATATGAATCACCGCCTTGTGACCCATCGCTCGCCAATTCTCATACACATAATACATTGGATCCACCCTTCCGCTTTAGCACTTCCTTCTACTCAACTATCCCTGTTCTCTTTCTCGATCCCTCGATGAAGCCCACAATATCTAGAAGCTTTGCTTGTGGATCGCGCCTGGAAATTGTCTCAGCCGCGATTTAGAGTCTAAAGAATAAAGAATTCGGAAGCATCCAGGGCACGAAGCTTGGTCGAGATAAGGCCAACACAGTGGGTTTTCGGACACGAAAACCATTATCCTGCACTTACTATGCACTTACGAAGAAAGCCTAGAATCGCTTATATGCCGATTCTAGGCCTCTGAGCTGTGGGCGTTACTGGATTTGAACCAGTGACCTCTGCCGTGTGAAGGCAGCGCTCTCCCGCTGAGCCAAACGCCCTTCTATATTATACTTCATTTTTATTATCCCAAATTTGAGGGAAAATTCAAACACGGTAAACCGCTTTTATTGTGCTATATTTATCGAAGCATTTATCACAAATCGGTTGGTATAGGAGCATTTTGCTTGTGCAAAAGAAAACGATCATTATACTCGCCGCTATCGTTGCGGCTGTCATCATCCCAATTATCATAACCTTGCTGGCGCTTACCAACCCACCGTGGGCGCGAAGCATGGTCTTTGTTAACGTCGAATCCTTTATCACGCGAATCATGCTCTCCCGCGTTGATGCTATAACGATTCCTAAAGGCCAGGGGCTCGACCATGTAGCAGCCCTTATCCAACCGAGACTTAGCGCACTGCAAGAAGGCAACGTTCAGGTAGTGACCGCGACCGACATTTTTAGCGGCGCATACAAATCTACTAAACATAACAAAGCTTTTGTAGTAGCCACCATTGAGCCATGTGACGTGGAGGCCAAACCCCATAAGCTTCAGAGGAAAATTATAGAATCCGTCGATAATTTGGCGCTTAAAGAAAAGGTCAATGCGATTGTCGAATCAACGACATCCGACCTGGCGCGTTCGAACGCCTGGGGTAGGAGGCAGGTGCGAGAACTTCACGCTGCCGGTGTGATTCGCCTGGTAATATTCGATGGCGGGCACCATGTAGGAACGTTGCCGCTTCAGCCCGATGTTATTTTGGCGCCGGTCATCAAGTACGGAAATACCGAGTATATAAGTCACTGGTATACACGGGATAGCGTCCCACTTCTAAAGCTGGAATCGGCTATCCGCAAAGAGCATATCGGATGCGTTATTGCGGAGCTTCCGCGCAGTGGCATCCCCGTGAAAAACCCCGCGGGAATGGAATTACTGACCATGCAAGCACTGTTAAAAATCGCACGGATGGCTAAGTCTTCGAGCTCAATGAGCTCAAGCGCGGCACAAACAAACGCACTGCCGCCGAAGCATCGCGGGATAGCCACCCCGCGCATTCGCCCGGTTAATAGGGATGCGCTCTTTATATCGCTTGAAGTAGGAGAAACACCTCGCAAGGAGAATGTTTTAAGGTCGGCAAAACAGGAAATTGCCCTTAAAACCAGGCGCCGGAACGACATCAAACGTATCTATATCGGGATTACCTGTGGAAAAAGCAACTTTCCGCATGTCGGCAAAAGCACCGGTTTCACCGGAGAAGATATTGAGCGATATCTTAACGATCATCTACCCTATAAAATCGTGGTGCTATCAGAACCATTCAGCACATGGGATATTTACGCCTCGCGCCTACGGTAAACCTTTATCCTTTGCCCACTTATCTACCAGGGAATATGCGTCTTCTTTAGTTTCGATGTCGCCCTCAAGACGCGCATCTAAAAGCAAGCGCATGATTTCACCAACGATAGGCCCCGGTTTGATGCCGAGGTGCTCCATGACTTCATTGCCGTCGATGGGTGGCCTGATTTTAGCGGTTTCTTCCTCTTCTTCGAGCCGCAGGATGCGCTCTTCGAGTTCGTCGAGTACGCTCAACGCCTGGCGCATCTTGCGCTGGTTTTTTGTCGTGCAATCGGCGCGGATAAGCGTGTTGAGCTTCCCACGCAGCTCACCGGCATCGCGGATATATTTCCGAACCGCTTTATCGGTCCAGCCCATGCGGTAGGTGTAGACGCGCATATGCAGGTAAATTAAGCTGGTAACTTCTTCGATGATCGCCTTGGGGTATTTCAATGCCCGCAAGCGTCGCTTGGTGATCGAAGCGCCGACGGCGTCGTGATTGTAAAAAGTTACCTTGCCTTCAATAATCTCTTTCGTCTCGGGTTTGCCGATATCATGAAAGAGCGCCGCCAGACGAAGCACCATGTCAGGCGTGACGCTTTCAATAACCGTGAATGTGTGCTCCAGCACATCCTTATGGTGATGCTCGGGGTCCTGCGTGATCTCAAGCCGCGTAAGCTCCGGCAAGAACACCTCGTTTAGGCCGGTATTGAGCAACAGGCGAAGCGCTTTTGCGGGTGCACGCCCGAGAAGCATTTTTGAAAACTCATCCCGGATGCGCTCGCTCGAAACCCTCCCAAGCTCGCCTTTGTACTGGATGATTGCCGTTTCTACCTCAGGTGATAGATGCATTCCCATCGTCGAGACAAAACGGACCGCCCGCATCATGCGCAACGGGTCGTCGATAAAGCTGCGCGTAGGGCTGTCCGGCGTGCGAAGCATCCGCTTGGCCAGATCCGCTTGGCCGTTAAACGCATCGATAAGCTTACCTTGCGGCAGCTCAATCGCCATTGCATTAACGGTAAAATCGCGTCGCGATAGATCGAAAATAATGTCGTTACTGAATGTTACGTGGGGGTGGCGGCTTTCATCATGGTAAATGTCGCCGCGCAGCGTTGTTATCTCAATTTTCAAATGCCCTTTATTAAGGCCTATCGTGCCGAATTTGATACCGATAAGCCACAAGTCATCCGCCCAAGCTTTAACAATATTGATCGTTTCCTCGGGAAGCGCATCGGTGGCAAAATCGAGGTCTTCGTGGTATTGCCCGAGAAGCGCATCTCTGACAGTACCTCCTACCAGGTAGAGCCTCTTGCCGGCTGCTTTGAAGAGATTGCTAAGTTCCTGAATTATCGGATGCTTATATGTGGGTACCAGATTATCGGTATTTAAGGGTTGCTCTATTGTAAATCCCTCTCTTTAATCGTAAAACATCAGTTATCTGCATACAACTTACTAATGTACCAGATAACAGCGCTTATGAGAAACCTTAGATAAGGGCTGAGCCCGCATACTATGCCGCCGCTTTGATATCCGGGCCAAAACCAAGATGCCGCAAAAACTGCCGAAACTCATGCTTGGTGAGAATGCCGCCGGTAGCCGTTTCGTGCCCATGCCCGATCTCACTACCGATATCAGCAAAATGGGCCATGAAGTCGCGAAGGTTAGTGCCGGCTGGCGCTCGTACGCTAAAGCTTACCATGCCGGGAATAAAATCCTCATTGGCGGCGATAACGATATAGCCCTTAAGACGCTGCGCCCAGACCTTAGCAATCAACGGATGGACTTTATGAGGGCTTTTAAAATATAGGAGCGCGACATTGCCCGCAAACTGCGGTGGTGTTTTGGCGCGCAGTCAGAGCTCGTCCTGTACTTCGATCCGCATGCGTTCAAGCTCTCGTGTGCCCGGTATTTCATGCTTGGCGATTTCAGACGGCATATGGGCTGAAAGCAGCACATCTAGCGCCAATCCTACCAAGTAGTCGCGGTGCCGTCCTGCCGCGTTAAGCAGCACAACGCTATCTGTTATATTTTTCCGGCCGTATTTCTTAAACGCGTCGGCGACAATCGAAAACGGCGCCTTCGGCCCGAGATCGCCGACAACGCCAATGGCCGCAACCCAATCAAGGTCGCCGAACCCGACCGCCTCGTTACATACACCAAACGCCGCGAGGCTTGCCGGGGGCGCCGGGTTTTCACTATAGGTCGAGAAAAACACATCTACTTGCGGCACACCAACCGGTGGATGATGGTCGATAACAAGCGTTGGTGCGCCGGCCGGGATTTCGCCCGCTCTGCTTCCCGAATCGACGACTATCAGGCTTGATAGCTTTGCATCCTCAAGGTCCGTGCGCGTTTGCGGTGAAAATGGGTTCAAGCCGCGCCCTAGAGGGATCGCCACGATACTGCCCGCCCCGAGGCGCTCAAGCGCTTCAAAGATGATAGCGCACGCGGTAATGCCGTCGGCATCACCATGGTAAAGAATGCCTGCTCGCTCCGTTTGCGCCGCGTCTACGATAAACTTTGTCGCGTTGCGTTGGATATCGATTGCGTCTCGCTGTGTATCCATCGCATTATGTTCTGCGCCCATTACATCACCTAAGAATTTGTACCCAAGTTTTCGATGGCAGGCAGGATTGTATGGGTACATCCAAAGCATGATCAGAATCGGGTTCTCGGCGCGGCCGCTCGAAAAGCACTTAAAAAACCCAAGGCCGGATGGCCTTGGCGAATACCGTAGGACAATCGACATTATCAATGCATGCAACCGATGGGGGTTGCATTATTACAATATGCCCCCGGAAACAGTTGGGTGGGGCGACTACTCAAAATATCAACCGGATGAGGCTGAGGTAGAGCGGTCTTTCGGGCCGCTGCTTGCCGAGATACGATATCTGCACAGGGCATATGATATTGCCTTAAGCTTCCATGTACGAAATTCCGCCGTTTTAACCACCCGTGATGAAACGATTCGCGAGCGCTCGATTAAAGAGGTGGCGGCGCTGCGAAAAGGTCTGGAGCTCGCCGGCGGGCTTACGGTCTATGTCCACCCTGGCTATGCACAAGGCGACGAGCCCGCAGCACTACAGCGTATCATTAATATCCTCAACAGTTTGGACGAGAGCCCTGTAACGATCGGTGTCGAAACTACCGATGTTGGTATTGGCGACCTGCCAACCGTACTGTCTATCTGCAAACAGGCCCGAGGGACGGCTCCCGTTATCGATTGGGGTCACCTCTACGATCTGGGTTATACGCTACAAGAGCCAAATGACTATCTCTCAATTATTGAAACCGCGGAGCCGTTTTGGCAAGACTATATATATTTCCACTTCTCTGCCGTCAGCCGGAGAAAGCACATGTCACTCGATGCCGGTCCACCTGATTACCGGGTATTTGCGAAAGCGCTAAGCCTGTATGAGAAACACGCCAATAAAGACGTTATCGTCCTGGTGGAAAGCCCACACCGGGAAGCAGATGTGTTACTGCTGCAAAATTACCTGCATAGCCTTAGTGCTGCGGCTTAGCTATATTCTCGCTAGGCCTTAGCAAATAATCTATTGTACGATTCTAATCTGCTGATCAATTTCTCAGATAGTTTTCGACCGGTCGCTCAATTTCCGGTTCTGGGGCGAGCCATTATATATTGTCCGGGTAAGTAACCATGATATTATCTAATCATGGCAGCCAGAGAAGTATCCAGGGAAACACCATTAGACGAAGCTACATATGTTGTGGTCGATCTTGAGACAACAGGCCTTGATCCGCGCACCGAGCATATTATAGAAATAGGTGCGGTAAAGATGATCGGCTCGCAACCGGTGGAGACATTTAACCGGCTCGTAAACCCAAACCGCATGATACCCCCAAAAATCACCGCGCTTACCGGCATTACCAATGGAATGCTCGCCGATGCACTCGAGCTCGAAAAAGCCTTCGGTCAATTCGCCGAGTTTGCGAAAGACTCTGTCCTTGTCGCGCATAATGCACCGTTCGACCTTTCGTTTCTTAACCGGGCGGCGCGGAGCATCGGGCATAAATCGTTTCGGAGCCGCTACTTCGATACGCTACTTATCGCTCGAAAGCTAAAACCCATGCTCGGGTTCTACCGGCTTGAGAACCTCGTCGTGCATTTTGGTGCGGCCGCCCAACCGTGTCACCGGGCGCTTCCCGATGCGCTGGCGACAGCCGAGGTTTTTTCCAGCCTTATCGGTCTTATGAAGGACAAAGGACTTTCAACCGTGGACCGGGCGGGTGATTTCTTTTACCCAAGAATCCGTCACAATTTCACGTATAAAAAAGCGCTGGCGGCAGCCTTGCCGAACACGAGTGGTGTATACCTGATGAAAAACCGGTCGGGCGATGTCGTCTACGTGGGCAAGGCGAAGGATATTAATAAGCGCGTCAGAAGCTACTTCTATGCGGGGCCTAAGACCGAGCGCCAGCTCGCGCTGCTGGAAGAAATACATGCGATCGATCATATAAAAACCGGTACGGAGATAGGGGCGCTGCTCCTGGAAAGCAAGCTTATCAAGGTGTTTAAGCCGCCGTATAACGTGCTTGGCAAGCGCTACCGGCGCTATCCTTTCGTTCACATCAACTTCGATGATGAATTCCCGGCACCGCACATCGTTAAGAAAATAACCGACAAAGGGTTTCATTATGGCCCGTTTTCCAACACCGCCGATGTGGAGCTCCTGCTGCAAGTCATTAAAGATATGTACGCGCTTAAACAATGCAGCAACCAACTGCGCCCCGGAATGCATAAGCAGCCGTGCTTCTACTACGAGGTTAACAGGTGCATGGGGGTGTGTTCGGGAACGGTTTCAAAAGATGAATACCTCCGCCGTTTGGCTGCTGTGACCGGTGCGTTCGAGGGTCGCCCGGAACAGCTTCAAAGCGAGCTTATACGACGCCGCAATATTGCTTCCGAGCGGCTGCTGTTCGAGCGGGCAGCCCTGCTGAACCGGGCGCTTGAAAGCCTTGAGCGCACGGTAAAGCTCCTGGACGGCATAAAAAATGCGCGGGCCAACCTCGATTTCTTGCTCATCGAAAACCTTGAGGGTGCCACCAAGCTTTACCTGGTAGAAGAAGGGCAACTGCGTTCATGCATCGATTTTAAAGGCCGAAAACGCGATATCTCGCGACTTGAGCGAAAAATCGAGAAGATATACTTCGAGCGAAAAACCCGGCCGGCCGAAATAACACCGGAGCAGATTGAAAATCTGTCGCTTCTCACATCGTATTTTCACAAACGCCGGGTTGCCCGTATAAAAATCGGTTCCTCGCCGGATAAAACGCTGCGCTCGGTTCTCGACACGCTACAAGCTACGCCGCCCGCCCCATCCACTGAAAAAGTCGTCTGCTCAAGTTTTCGACTTCAGTCGTAAGCTCTATTGGAATTGAATCCTCCGTTATTTGGCAGGATGCCGCATAGCTGAACATTGCAAGCGTCCGCACCGGATAGCGCGATATTTTGTCGAGCAGGTAATCCCAATCCGGTTGTTTGGCGTTCCGTAAAATGAGAAGGACATCTTGGAAGTCTTCCTGCCTGGTGGCTTTCCACGAGACCAACAACTTGGAGTGGATGATATCTTCCGGTGACATAACGGGAAAGACCGCGCCTCCCAAGCTTACCAACCGGCCGCGGGCTAGAACCTCGTCGTTTAGAATAACCCCTTCCGTGTTGCCTAAAAACCCTTTGCCGAGTGCAAAGAGCAAATCGATGATTTGGCCACCCTTGAAGGCATGATACACCCAATTATCATCAGTGCGCTGAGTGCGGTAACCGTATTGCGGCAATATGTCGAGAAGCCGAATCGCGTCTTGTTTGTAAACAAGAAGGTCCAGATCTTTCGTGATCCGGGTGCGTCCATATTCCAACATAGCGATACCGCCAACAACAACAAACGGCACGGTAAGCTTGTGCATGGTCTCTATCGCGTCGATAAAGACAGGGATAGCATCTTGCATGCCCTCCGGCATGAGTGGTGTTATATCAACGACAGGATCTGTTCCGTCCGGCATATAAGCTCCTTTCCCGGCACCGCGTAAGCACCGTCACATGGCACCATTGAACTAAGGTCGACACATGCGACCTGTTGTGTAATTTTTGTAAGCTTACATATACCCATAAGGAGAAGAATCCGAGCGAAATGCTAAAACCCGGCTGCGTGTTTTAGCTCCTCGACAAGTGCTGTTTCGGGAACGGCACCTTCGACGTATACGTGATCGTTAATTACAGTTTTTGGAACCGCCGCGACCGAGTACCGCTGTGCCAGGTGGGGAAACTCTGCTGTTTCTACGGTTTCTACGGTAACTTTGTCACTTTCCATCGCCATTTGGTAAGCCAAACTGACCGCTCTCGGGCAATACGGTCAGGTCGGGGTAACAAAGACTTTCATGTTTACCGGCTCGTCAAGATTCTGCAGTGCTTGCTTCGTATCGTCGGCTAGATTGGTATGCCGTTTTGAAACGTGCATAACCGCATCCAGGAGTGCCGAAAACTCATAACCCGACGGAATGCCATAATATCGTATGCCGTAGTCCCTGTCGCCGATAATAGCAATACCCGGTACTTCGATTATGCCGTACTGATCGGCCTTGTCCTTGTCTTTGATAAAATCAAAGACCTCAAGGCTTAGTCTGTCCGATAACGCAGTAAGCTCGCGCAGCATCTCTTCGGTTTCTTCGCAGTATTCACACGGGGTTACTTCAACCTGGACGGGCAGTTCGATGCTCGGCTGATCCTGCGTAAAATAGACAAAGCGCACGTCTTGTTCAAGATTCTCGCTTAGAAGCTCGGTTATCTCCCGTCTCTGTTCGTCGCTAAATACCATAAGTCCTCCCATTTAGCTACAACACCAGAAAACTCGTCCTTACCATGTATATCTCCAAAATCGGTTCTTTAAAAAACAAAAACCCGCTGTTTTCAGCGGGTTTTAATCCTTAACGTCGATTTTTGTTGAGAGCTATTGACCTAGTGCCTTAAGCGCACTTTTTGCAGGTACGTTGTTTGGTTCAATCTCCAAGACTTTTTTCAAGTCTTTTATTGCCTTCTCTTTTTCACCGAGTTTTCTGTATGCGACTTCGCGGCTCAGATAAACTTCAGTCCATTTCGGGCGCACTTTGATGACTTTCTCGAATTCTTTGATCGCTTGCTGATTGTCGCCTTCCTGGAGCCGTATGAGCCCAATACCAAAGTGTGATTCCGCCTGGTCTTTATTTAATTTGATTGCGGTATCAAAATCTGTAAGCGCATCATTTGTATTGCCGTTGTTGAAGTACAACCTTCCCCTATAAGCGTATGCGGCAGGTTTGTTTGCATTAAACGGGACAAGCGACTCAAGCAAAACGACTTTGTCGAAATTCTTGATCGCCGTACTATAATCACCCTTAGCCTCCGCCATACCCGACTGCTGGCTATAGTACGTCATTAACCTGCTCCGGCCGTACATTAACCCCGCGATAGCGATGATAATAATGACAGCGATGATAACCTTCTTTTTCACTAAGAATTCACCTCTTCTGATACACAAAGCTGAACTATTGCACGCCGCGCTTCCCGGCTTTAATATGTGCATACTTTCCCAAATTACACTATTAAGCGCCCTGTTGGGGTTAGCTTTAGTATAGCGTAGTTTTTATTATTGTCCAACTATGTGCTGCCCAATTGTTGATATTTTGCAATCAAATGATACCGGGACAAAATGAATACCGCCTGTTCGGTAGTTTAAAAAGCTCTCCTAAGGGTAAAAGCTAGTAGCCCGAGATGGTTATGACTGCCCTAGCCCCCATCGTGTGGTACGTATTTGCAGTTCGTTAGCTGTATTTATTGGCAAGATAAAGTGGCAGGCACCTAATCAAGCGTTCGCTATAACCGGTTTACAAACTTAGTTTTGCGCACAGATGCAAAATTTAATCTTGCTACAAGAAGGGAGACAGTACATGAAACGAAGATGTGCAATTGCTGCGTGTATGCTGGTGTTTATTGTCGCGGCATTAACGGGGGCTAATGCGCTGGCGGCGAGCTGCTACAAACAGGATTTCGTGGCGAAATCCTCAATGACCGTCAGCGACCTGGTGGATGGAAACCAGATCGACGTTACGAAAGTGATCGTCGGTGATGATGGTTCAATCGCCGCATTCCAGGTTACTGCAGCGAAAGCATACGACCAAAAGCTCCTTGCCGGTCAGCATATTTACTTCTTTTTGGATACCGATCAAAATGCTAAAACCGGTGTGTACTCGCCGAACTACGGCATGGGGATAGATCGGGTTATCGAAATCGGTTACCTTGAAGACAAGGGTAAGCAGCACCTATTCGCGACGGTTCATAACGGCCGGAAGATATTCGGCACCTCGCTCTCCGTGGGATTCGACGGCACGAATCTGACCGCATTAGTGCCGAGAAGAATGCTCGACGTATGGGGGAATTTCAATTGGAAAATGCAACTCTTCAGCGAAAAACAGGGCGATTATAAAGCGTACGACGCCGTGCCGGATAAAGGATACGCGACCTATGAACTGTATGTTTCCGCCGGTAGCTATAGCGATATCGAGCAAAGCGACTGGTTTTACGCTAATGTTGACGACCTTATATCAAAAGATATTGTAAACGGCTACAGCGATGGCACGTTTAAGCCGAAAAAGAACATTACCAGAGCTGAGTTCTGTAAAGTGTTGATGACTGCACTGGGTGAAAGTCCCTCGTTGGCGACCTCATCGTACAGCGATACAAAATCACATTGGGCGCGAGGCTATATCGAAGCGGCGAAAGAACTCAATATCGCAAGTGGCTACCCCAACGGTGATTTTAGGCCGGAAAGCAATATTACAAGAGCCGAAATCGCAAAAATGATCGCAACCGCACAGGGCTTCAGTACAACCGATACCGCAAGCGGCTTTAGCGATTGCAAAGGCTACTGGGCAGATCAATATATCGCAGTCCTCAAATCCAGCAGTATTATCACGGGCTATCAGGATGAGACATTCCGACCGCTCAACTATGCAACACGTGCCGAGGTATGCAAGATCATCTCGACCATGCTGGCGGTTAACGCCGATGCTAATATCGGTTTGACCAAAGAAGAAACGGTCACGACGGGCACTGTAAACTAAGCGTCGGGACAAAATACGCGCCGGGCACCATTTCCGTAGAGTGAGCCCACAAAGAGAAACCGGTCATTGCGACCGGCTTTCCTGCGCTTCTCTTACGCCGAGCTTAAGCTTCTCTTGTTGAGAAGCTTAAGCGCCTCCTTGATTGATGATGTGACGCTAAGCAGGTTCCCGATGGGACGCAACATCCGCCCAAGCCTTTCGGTATTGCTAATCATAACGAGACTGCCGCCGGTTTCCTCGATTTTGTGCCGCGCCCAAAGAATCGCTGCAAGCCCGCTGCTGTCTATGTACTTCAGGCTCTTAACATCTACGATCAACTTTTTATGTCCTTCATTTATGACTTCCGTCATTTCATCCTTGAGAAGGGGCACCGAGAAGAGATCGCATTCGCCGCTCGCAATGATCATGTGTACGTTGTTGACCACCGCACGCTTAACTGTAAGATCACTAAGCTTTTTCTCTTGCAATATAATATCACCTCATGATGTTTGAGCACTCTCGATAGGAATCAGTAGTCACCCTATATTAATTCCCAAATCTCTGCACAAAATCACAAAATTCTGGTATTTTGTCAATTATTACCATGTGTTACAGAGAAGGGCGCAGCGCCGGCTTGGGGCAACGGTATAAGCGTAAACGGAGATAGCGCGAATATCGAAGGTCACTGTCAGGTTCGTTGCCTATATCGCGGAAGCATCATCGGTTGGGCGTATAAGCTCGGCGATATCGCGTACAAGCTCGCTTACATCATCGGTGACCTCTATGTAGATCCCTTTATCCCTTAAGCCGGCGATAATTTCCGAGATAAGCGGCGGCTCCAGGTTTATCGAGCGGATAAGATCTACTTTACTGAAGATTTCATCCGGGCTGCCCGACAGCAATACATTACCGTGCGCCATTACATACACATGGTCGGCAATGTGCTGGACGACGTTTACATCATGTGTTGTGAGAATAAGCGTGGTTCCGTAATCGCGATTGAAGGTGTTAAGCAGGCCAATCATATCGGTTTTTGAACGAGGGTCAAGCCCCTCGAACGGTTCATCGAGGATAAGGAGCTTGGGGTGCGTGATCATCGCCCCGGCCAGGGCGACTTTACGTTTCTCTCCGCCGCTCAGATAGTGAGTGATTTTCTTTGTCAGATTTGAAATGCCGATGAGCTCAACAATCTCGTTGGCAAGCGCATTTATTTTCTCAGGTGGATACCCGTAATTAAGCGGCGAAAACTCAATATCATCCCACACCGTTGGTGCAATAAGCTGGGCGTCGACATTTTGAAAAACAACACCGATCTTTTGCCGGATCTCGTCAAAGTGCGTATTGGGATCAACGCCGAAGACGCTCACTGTACCCTCAACCGGCTTTAATAGCCCCATTAAGTGGTTCAAGAGCGTGGTTTTGCCCGACCCGTTCGGCCCGAGTATCGCAACCCGCTCGCCTTCACGAACAATAAATTCAAGGCCGCAGATCTTTACTTCTGTTTGATCCGGATATATATGGCGAATGCAGCTTACCTTCGCGACTTCATTTTTTGCCGTTTTACTCATACCAACACCGCCACAGCGAGTACCGCTACACCTATTGCAAGCGGTAGTATATCGTACTTGCCGATTTTATTCCACGAAGATCCGGCCGGAAGGCGGCCGCTATAACCGCGCACGTACATGGCATCCTGCATGCTCTCGCTCAACTCCCAGGCGTGAATGATGCCGTTGCCAACAATACGCCCTATACTGCTAAGATTCTTAAATACCGCCCGAGAGGAATACCCGCCCCGGATGCGAATCGCCGTAATCATACTGCTGATCTGGCCGATCAGGATAAAGAACGATCGGTAGGTCACGAGCATTACATCAACCATTACGCTGGGAAGCACCTTCTGGAAAAGCGCGAAAACTTGCGGATATGGTGTCGTCGTTATCAGCAAAATTAGTGAGAGTGCGGCCGTAACCGACTTTAAAATAATGGTTACGCGGGCATCTATTCCTCCCTCTACCTCGCTAAACGCAAAAATTAGGCTGAAGAAAAACGCGTAACCTGTCATGGCCAGGATTCGACCGACGGGCAGTCGCGCAAGTAAGATCGTAACGACAAGCAGCATAAAACATATCGCGAGTGCTTGGGGGTTGGCGGTGACGATTATGGCGGTGATCACGAGCACAACGAGGACGATTTTTGAGATCGCCGATGCTTTGTGCACCGGGCTTTTTGTATTGATTGCTAGATTATCGATATATGAAATATCCATTTACATCAACTCTCCACGATATCCGGGCGCACGCTGAGTAAGAACCGAATGGCAAAGGCCGTAACAAACGACTCGATAATTATGCCGATCACCGCAAATGGCGCGATAATACCGACAAACCTTGGAATCGAAATAACTATCGCGCCGGTTGCCGCTGAGGGTTTCACGTGCTCCAGCAAGAGTGATGGGTTAATCTGTGACAACGAAACTACGCCGACCATCAATGATATTGAGATCGAAAGCGTAAGCACGGTAGTCACAACCGCCGTGGCACGAACCGACGAAAAATGCGCGCTGAAGAATCTGAATAGCAAGCTGCCAAAAACCGCTTCGCTGCCTACAACCAGCGTATTAAGCCCGACTACGGTGATTCCCCCATGCCCGAGGAACGCCAGAAATATGTTTGTGGTAAATACCGCGATAAGGCCGAGCCACGGCCCGAGCACTATCCCCGAGAGTACCGCAAGATTCAGGTGAAACGGAATAATTCCCAGCGGCACCGACTGGCCGATAAGCATCAAAGCCGACATAATGCCCAGAAGCGGAACCCTCTTTCTGCCTTCGGTTGATTGTGTTCTTTTAAACGCAAACGCCAGCAGAATGCCTACGATTATATACCCGAGAACCCACCAGACAACCGGTATAACTCCATCCGGCAGGTGAATATGTGACATACTTGATAAGCCCTTTCGTTTTCTTGTAGTGTACCCATTACACGCGCGTTGCACTCAGCCCGGCGGTTTCCCGCAAACCGCTCTCCTGTAGAGTGGCTTAGGCTGTCGGCTTGGTCATAATAATTCTAGCAGAAGTGCGCTTGGTAGGTGTGCGAGAAATAAGTAATCACATGATGGTTTTATTTAATGCGCTTGGATACCATCTTAAATTCTTCCGTGCCGGCTTTTCCAAAAAGCTGAAAAAGGACCGTTTCCGTGCAAGTAATAACAGCACCGGCCTGCTGCATGTAGCTCAGGCCGATTTTCCAATTCTCTTTGGTGCGCGAGCAGATTGCGTCTGATATAAGGTGAACGTCGTATCCCGCTTCGATCAGCCCAACCGTAGTCTGCAATACGCAAATATGCGTTTCCATCCCGGCAACAACTATTGAACGCCGGCCTGTCTGCCGCATCGCATCAAAAAACCCATCCGCGCCGCAACAATCAAATGTAATCTTTTCAAGGGGTTTGTATGCCGGCAGTACCTCTCTAATCTCATCGACGGTTGAACCAAGGCCTTTCGGGTATTGCTCGGTAAGTATGACCGGCAGCTTAATCATCTTCGCCAGCTCAATGAGGTGTACCGTATTATCGATTACCGGTTGGCGCTGCGGCATCGCGGCTGCAAGCTTATCTTGAATATCGATGACAAGCAGGACGGCATCCTCTTTATTAAGCTTGAATTTGTTCATCCCATGCTCTCCTTCTTATTATTAAGTGAACGTAAATCTTAATAACTAGATAATTATACCCTTACATCCCATACAATCTGATACCTATGCAAGCGAGCAATCCCGAATAGAATATTAGCGGTACAGCAAGGGCCGGTTTACAAAAACCGGCCCTTGCTGTGAATATATACACACCATACGGTGTCTAAGCTTTTTACTGGCGATTTGCAATCAAGCTTTCGACAACACTCGGATCGGCGAGTGTTGAAACGTCGCCGAGGCTATCGAGCTCATTGTGCGCGATCTTGCGCAGGATACGGCGCATGATCTTTCCGGAACGGGTCTTCGGCAGGCCCGGTGAGAACTGCATTTTATCCGGTGTAGCAATAGGGCCGATAATCTTGCGAACATGGCCTACCAGCTCTTTTTGCAGCTCTAGTGAAGGCTCAAAGCCGTCTTTTAGTGTGACGTAGACATAGATGCCCTCGCCTTTGATATCATGCGGGAAGCCGACGACTGCGGCCTCTGCTACCGATGCGTGAGCGACGAGCGCCGATTCGACCTCGGCCGTACCGAGCCTGTGGCCCGAGACGTTGATAACATCATCGATGCGGCCCATGAGCCAGAAGTCGCCGTCTTTATCGACGCGGGCGCCGTCACCGGTGAAGTACTTGCCGGGGAAGCGGCTGAAGTAGACTTCTTTAATCCTGGTATTCTCAGGATCGCCGTAGGTGCCGCGAAGCATACCCGGCCACGGCTTATTGATAACCAAGTAGCCGCCTTCATCAACCGGTGCCGGTGAGCCGTCTTCTTTGATAACCTCCGGCTCTACGCCGAAGAACGGCCTGGTGGCCGAGCCTGGTTTTAGGGTCATCGCCCCGGGTAGCGGTGTGATCAAGAAGCCGCCGGTCTCGGTTTGCCAGTAGGTATCGACAATTGGGAGTTTCCCTTTTCCAATATTGGTGTGATACCACATGAACGCTTCCGGGTTGATCGGCTCACCAACGGTACCGAGCACTTTAAGCGACGAGAGGTCGTACTTATTAACCCAGGTCTCTCCCTCTTTCATCAGCGAACGAATAGCGGTCGGCGCGGTGTAGAAGATGTTTACCTGATGTTTGTCGACAATATCCCAGAACCGGCCTGGATTCGGATATGTTGGGACACCCTCGAACATAATGCTCGTCGCACCGTTTGCGAGCGGGCCGTAGACGATATAGCTATGCCCCGTTACCCAGCCGATATCGGCGGTGCAGAAGTGGGTGTCTTCCTCGTGACAATCGAAGGTAAGCCTAAACGTGAGGCTGGCGAAAAGCGTATAACCGCCGGTCGTGTGAAGCACGCCCTTCGGCTTGCCGGTTGAACCCGATGTGTACAGGATAAAGAGCGGGTCTTCTGCATCCATGTGCTCGGGTTCGCAGTACGGCTTAATATCATCTGCCGCCATTTCCTCCTGCCACCAGCAATCGCGGCCTTCTACCATATTGCATTCGCCGGTGCGATTTACAACGATAACGTTTTCGATTGTCGGACAATCGGCAACCGCAATATCGGCGTTGGCCTTAAGCGGAACGGCTTTGCTGCCACGGAGGCCGTTATTTGCCGTAATGAGCATGGTGGAACTGGCATCCTGAATACGATCGCTGAGCGCCTGTGAACTAAAGCCGCCAAAGACGATTGAATGAATAGCGCCGATACGAGCGCAAGCCAGCATGGAGATTGCCAGCTCGGGGATCATTGGCAGGTAGATCGTTACCCTATCACCTCGCTTAACGCCTTTTTTCTTCAAGACGTTGGCGAACTTGTTAACCTCGTAATAGAGCTGTTCGTAAGTATAAGTCATATAGCTGCCATCATCGGCTTCAAAGATAATCGCTGCTTTATTCTTGCGCCATGTAGCAACATGCCTGTCCAAGCAGTTGTATGAGGCGTTAAGTTTGCCTCCCTCGAACCACTTTATGTATGGCTTATTGAAGTCGTAGCCGAGCACCTTGTCCCATTTCTTGAACCAGGTAAGCTCTTTTTCCGCCATTTCTGCCCAGAACCCATCCGGGTCATTGATTGAGCGTTGGTACATCGCTTCGTATTCCGCCATGCTCTTAACATACGCATTGGCGCTGAACTCGGGCGACGGCGGGAAAGCCCGCTGCTCATCCAGTAAAACGCTAAAACCGTGGTCACTCATTGATAATTGCCCCCTTTTTCTCTTTTACGACATAAAGACAATCTTGATACCGTGCGATATATTACAGCCGCCCTGGTAAAGCAGCTCATGTCCTGTTGGGGTTTAAAGGGATTGCTACAATAGGCAGCGCCGAAGCCCTGCCAGTGATATTATCATGTGCGTCTTTAAGCTCCCGGTTGGAGATATAGGTGTGGCGTCATACCCCATATATCAAGTGTACTTGCGCACATCCATACATCTAATAAAAAAATGGCTAACGGCACGTTTTGCGGATTAAAGGGCATCTTTTTGCCAATAGACGCAACTACTTGTGAACTATGTTAGTGTGAAAACCCCTAGTTATATGTATAATTCGCACTCATTTGGGTACATAGTGCCCATGAGCTTTCGTGAGATATTTCGCCAATCAGTCGGATTATCGGCTCCGGAATTAGCAGGTGGGGACATGTGGCTTAATTCGCCGCCCATCAGTATCCGCGGCACGCCAAACCGCGTTTTTATCGTGGATTTTTGGACATATAGCTGAATCAACTGCATCCGCGTAGCGCCATATCTGGTAGATTGGCATAATAAGTACAGCGACAAAGGACTTACAATCATCGGGGTTCATTCGCCGGAATTCGACTTCGAACGCGACCCGGATAATGTTCGCTGGGCGATTGAGCGCTACGGGATCAAGTACCCGGTCGTGCTGGATAACCATTTTAAGATATGGCACGCATACGCCAATGCATATTGGCCCCGCAAGTATATCGTCTTAAATGGAAAAATCTACTTCGACCACATTGGAGAGGGTGGCTATCACGAAACAGAGCTCATGATCCGGCAGCTTTTAAACCACGTTAACCCCGAGCTCGATCTATCCTCGATACCGGTCGATGGCGATCCTCAAGCTATCTGCAGCATGCCGACCCCCGAGACATACTGCGGTTATTCTCGAGGTTATACAAACAATCCGGGCGATCTGCGTGCTATGGAGGATTTTACTTATGAAGACCCGCAGCCCGGCCGCTACGATAAGCCGGGGATATATCTGCAGGGGCGCTGGCGAGCCGATCGTCAATATCTGGAACACAGCGGTATGAACCCTGAGGACTATCTGGTGTTACCGATTGAAGCGGTTTCCGTTAATTTGGTTATGACGTCGGCAAACGGGCCGCTTAGCTTTGATGTCAATTTTAACGATGAGCCGCTTAACGACGCCAACCGTGGCAACGATGTTTCAGGCTCAACGGCAACTATTGTCGAGCCTCGCATGTACAACCTCTTTAGGGCCGATGAATTCGTAACGGGAACTTTGAAACTCACAAACCTGCCCCCCGGCATCCGCCTCTACGCATTTAGTTTCGGCGGCTGCATCGGCATCCCGTAGAAACAGAAGCACAGCGATTTTGCCGTCTGCCAACCATACTGTAGACCAATTAGCCGTAATCTGGGTAAATAGTAGTATATACACCAAGAACCACTTATTTCTATGATGGGATGGTTGCTATGAAAAAGTCCGTACTGCTACTTGTCGCTGCATCACTTTTGACTGCGCTCTTGGCTGTTGGATGCGCAAAAAAGACGTCACAGCCAACGGTAAATTCCGCGACTTCAAGCACAACGGCTACCACGCAAGCATCATCAACCACGGCGAGCGGCGAAGAGATGACATTAACTCTCTACTTCGCCAAAGAATTTCGCACGACGATGTTTCTGGTGCCTGAGCGCAGGACGGTTCCAAAAACCGTGTCGGTCGCAAAAGCGGCGCTTGAAGAACTTATTAAAGGCCCGGAGCAACAAGGTCTGGCCTCTTTTATCCCGAAAACTACGAAAGTGCTCGCAGTAAATATAAAAGACGGGCTGGCAACAGTTGATTTCAGCAGAGAGGTGCTTAACGCTAATGTCGGAGCAAACGGAGAAGAGCTGGGCATAGCACAGATCGTTAATACGCTTACCGAATTCCCGAATATAAAAAAGGTTTCGTTCCTTATCGAAGGTAAGAGTAAGGGGCAAGTCGGCGGCCGGGAAATCCAGGATTGGTGGGGCCATGTCGGCTTGAGTGACCAGCCGTTTACCCGTAACGAGAGCCTTATCCGGGGAGCAAAAGTCACTTCTAGCACAATTACGGTTGATAAGCTGCGGGCGTTTACCGAAATCAGTAATCCTGTCATAGTAAGCGGCCGGGCGACCACGGGAAGATTATTTTCTACTTCAACAGCCCGAAGGACGGCTCGGAAGTGCGGATGGCAGAGGTCACGGCATTCTTCAAATAATTACTCGTCGGTTTGTGGCTCGCGTACGGCTTTGTATGCCTGCTCGATATAGAGCGCGATAAGCTGCTGATCGGTCGGGCTGATTTTCGTAAATTGTATCCCCACACGGTATGTGCGAGGCAAATCGTTGAACGGAATGCAGTGCGACACAATCCCATGCGCAAGAATATTGTTCGGTATTCCAGGGAGTGTAATTCGCACCTCGGCGCGCGAGCGCTCTACTATAGGGCCGGCGGCGTAGACAACGAGGCCTATTCCTCCCCGCCCAAGATCCTGTACCGCGATTCCTTTATAGATGTTGCTCTTGCCTGCGAACTGCACGCGATAATTAATGTCGTCTTTGGTTTTTACACGAATCGAGCGCCGGTGACGCAAGAACTCCGCTTTCGAAGTCGGCTCAAGCGCAATATAGGCACCGCCGTCGGTAGCTTTCTTGATCGTCGCTTTAAAGAGACACAGATCTCGTGCGGTCGGGATAAACACCATCGCGGAAGTTGGGCTCTGCTGCAGCGTATCAATTACTCCGGTTGCCCGGCAGAATACAAGCGGCTCGTCCAATACCATTACGACCGTATATGGCAGCGGCAGATCGGCTTCACCCAGCTGCACATCGATATGCGTACCGGGATGCAAAATCCGCTTGATATCAACCCATGCAATTGACATGTCGTTACTTGATACTCTACTCATACCTACGCTATCGGCTTAATCCATGTAAACTTAAATGAAAAGCCACTTTAGCTAAAAGCCCTGAACACACCCCTTTTCTTCATTAAACGAGAAATCGGCTGTAAGTGCAAATCTACAGTATGTGATGCCACACACTCGTCTTTACGGACCAATAATTCGATATATGTTTTGCTAGGCGATTATTTGTCGCTTTTTGGCGTTTCACATCCTATAGTTGATGTATCTTCGAAGGTATGCGCGGATCAACAATCATTAAAATCTCTCACGATTGAGCAAATCGAGTTACTGCGTTCAAGATATTTTGATATAGCAAACGATGTCGCGTATGAGCAAGCAACGATTATGCTCGCGAAAGGCGATGTTCTCGCGCTCTACACAGACGGCATTACCGAGGCAAAAGCCGATACCGGCCTCTTTGGGTTTGATCGGGTGCAAGAATCAATCTCTGGGCATTGCAGCTTGATGACCGCCCAAAACGTCACCGAGGCATTAGTTAGCGACAGCGCCGGCTTTGCCGGCGGCAACATTATGGATGACGTGGCGGTTATTGTGCTAAAGCGCTTGTAGAACAGCTTATTTCTTGCCCATTCTGATATTGGCAAGCGGCCACGCATACTCATACAGATGCAGCCCCTTTGAAACCGCGATGATCTCTCCGTCTTCTACACCGATTTCACTTGCCATGAACTCTTTCATTAGCTGTAAACCCGCTAAGTTAGCCGGGAAGCCGCCCCATAAGTCCCAAGAACGGAAATAGATGAAGAAGTGCAGTTTACCGTCGCGAACCCTGGTGTCGACCTGCCGCAGGCACGGCGGATCGTCAAGGTAGATGGAGTCGGCATCGCAGACGGCCATGCACGCCTGGTTCGTCATCAAACCATCTTCTTTGTACATACGGATAACTTCGAAAATCTGCGGCTCAAGATACTGCCCGTATGTATACTGCTCGTTCTCCTGTCGCTCTGACGTCATAAGGTAGCGCAGGTAATCCTCGACATACTCTTCCGACGCCGGCGGTGTTAAGCCGAGGTGCGGTGGGATATCGGGCACGAGCGGATGCGTACCTGGGTGTGTAATGCGGATCGTTATGAAGTCGAGTTCTCTTCGACGAGTACCCTCGTAACTACCACGATCGATGGTATATTCAAAGCCGTCTTCAACGACCGCATGTATCGCTTGAAACCAGGCATCGGGAATGTCCCGCGCCATAATCTGGGTTAGTTTCATACGCTCTCCCCTGAACTTTGATATCCTCAGACCTTTGTAGGCATTTGCATGAGAAGTAGAACCAATAATAGCATTAACAACTAACCCGTACAATTGGCGAAACACGGAATATCAACCGTGAGTTATATAAACGAGTAAGGTAGATATAATAAAAACCCCAGGCGGCAGGCCGGGGTTTTTATTATAGTGTGGGTCTCTGTCGCAAACCTACATGCGGTTCATGGGCGGCTTTTCAGGCGGCTCGACGCGCTCGACTTCAACCTTCAAGTTTGCAAATAAACCGGTCAATAGCGCCAACGCTGAGAGTATCGGCAACCACACGATAGCGGTCGCGCTACCGACCGCGGCGACCAAGACGGGGATATCTAGGAGGGTTCTACCTTCCTGGTTCTTAATCTTGATTCTGCGTACGCTCGATTCACGAAGAACCCGCTGGACGGTATCAAGAAGCTGGTTGCCGCGAACCGCAAATTCTTCCACAACAATCCTTCCGGTGGAGGGGCCTTGTGCCTGCTGTTGTGCCGTAGCTTGTGGCTCCCCTTGCATTTGCGCCTCATGCGGTGTTTCCTGCTCCTCGCGCGGCGGTTGTTGCATGGTAGGCTCTTCCGGTGTCTGTGCTGCATGCGCGGCGTTTTCATTGCGCTCTTCCATGTGTACACCTCGATTCAATAAGGTATTTAGTTCGTTTAGTATTCCCGTTTTCGAAAAGCGCATCCTGCGATTTATTAAAAGATTTGCAGCCGTTAACCAACCTTTTCAAATTCGTCTTTGCCGCTGCCGCAAATCGGACATACCCAGTCCTCCGGCAAATCCTCAAACGCGGTTCCCGGAGCTATGCTCGCATCCGGATCTCCCAACCCCGGGTCATACACATACCCGCAAACCGTACACGTATACTTATCCAATTTTGTAGCCTCCTTAGCTTCCTTTTCCCGGTCTTTAATATATGTTGGCGCCGTCTTCGGAGCCGTTCCCCGCTTTACCTCGTGATAGTATGCATATGTCATCGGCTCGCCGTTGCTCACGCTCTGCGCATCGGTTACCAACCCGGCAAAAATCGTATGAGTTCCGACATCCATGGCTTTCTCGACGCGTGCTTCGAGATAACCGGTTACGTTATCGAGAACAACCGGGCAACCGTTTGCGCCTAGCCGGTAGCCTACGCCTTTAAATTTATCTACCTCACGCCCCGTCTTAAACCCGAATTGCCCGATGAACGGCATCGGCGCTTCTTTTGAGAGGATGGATACGGTAAAAAGCCCGCTGCTCTCAATGTACTCGTGCGTGAGGTTTTCTTTGTTGATGCTCACAGCTATCGTCGGCGGCTCGGACGTTATTTGGAATACTGTGTTAGCGATTTGCCCATTATGGCGATCACCTTGCACGGAGCTGACGACGTATAAGCCGTAGCTAATCTTATTGAGCGTTTTTGAATCCACCTTAAAACCTCCTGAAAGTTATTTCTAAAAAAATCCCCTATAGAATTCGATATACCTTTTGTTCTAGTAGAGTGTATCACGGTGTTCTTTTCGCTTTAACCCTCAAATAGCCTACTAAGTCTGAACCCGCACAGCCACTGTTCAGCGCACCAGCGGTTGACTTGGCGGTCTCTTTATAAAACAATGCAAGAAGCTATGTTTAAACTCTTTTTTGAACCGGTTATATGGATCCTCATACTCCTTATAGTAGCGCTTGTTTTCCTGCGCGAGCTCCGCAACCAGAAGGAGTTGCGCTTCGGTTGGTATATTATGCTTGGTACGGCGGTTAGTCTCTACGCGCTCAGTACCGGTCTTATAGCCAACGCGCTCAGCTATGCCATTGAAAGCGCGGCGCCGCGCTCGCATGTGCAGGACATCAAACAAGCCGACGTAATCGTGATACTAGGCGGCGGGGCGGCACCTTCAACAGGCTTTCGCCGTGAAGCGGAACCTATCGATTGGGACCGGCTGGTAGCAGGTATTGATGCATTTAAGCGTGCAAAAGCAAGGCGCTTGATATTGTCCGGCGGTCAAGGCAAACCGGGTGAGCGTGAGGCCGAGGTGATGCGGCACTGGGCGCTTCGTTTTGGAGTTCCCGCAAAGAGCATTACTATTGAGACCTCGTCACAAACCACGCTCGAGCAAGCGCGTGAGGTTGAGAAGATCCTGAAGAAATCGCCGCAGCCCGTGATAGGCCTGGTTACTTCCGGGCTGCATATGAGAAGAGCCGCCTGGTGTTTTAATCAATGTTTCAAAACGGTGATCCCCTATCCGTCCGATTCAAGTTACGATCCGATCACATTAAGGCTGAAACTATTTGCGCCTACATCCTCATCCTTGCTTAGAAGTGCCGAGAGCTTCCATGAACTTGCAGGGTACTTCTGGTATCGCATTCAAGCGTTATAGCTGCAAATAGCCGTAAGTATGCATTGTCCTGATAGGTTCGGTCCGCACGTTTGCAACAAAGGTGAAAGCACCCCGGCTGGGGTGCTTTACTTGGAGATTATTGGTGGAGATAACCAATAAGATTCATTCCATACTATGGGCAAGCGCTATGCCGCATCTCACTTTAGATACTGCGCACCAGCACTAAACTTCCCGTTTCTTACACCATTAAATCGGGCTCGCGGACGGTTAGCAACATTGCGTACGCCAACTTGTTTATAATCCGGTTGCCGAAATTATCTACAAAATCGTACGCATCGGCAAAACTATTGTTAAGCTTGTTTTTCCAAATAATATCGTATTGCAGGAAGAGCGGCTCAACGCTTGGGTGTGTTATAAGCTGAGCTTGCTCTTCGTGCGTGAACGAATTGTAATAGGTCGCCGCTCGCGTGTAGCTATCGGCGGCATCAGCGGCGTTACCGATAAAAATCTCGACATCTCCTTTAAATTCATAAAGAAGGCCTGTATCGAAATTGCAAGCTTCAGGGTTGTTGGCGAGAATTTGCTCAATCAATTTTCTGGTCTCATGGAAAACGGCCCTTCTTTGCTCCTCGCAATTGCATTTCGGCTCAAGCACGAGATACCATCCGGCAAGCATGCGAAGGGCAAGTATAGTAAAGATGCAGGTCCAATAATTAGCGGCTTTTAGGTCACATAATTGGCAGTTAGACATATCACGGTCACATATCGCTAGAAGTCTATCGGCTACGCGTTGATAGTTTTTATACTTTAGATCGCTGACCAAATCGTTACGAGGCTCCCCATTGAGATATAAGGAAGTCTCAAAATCGATCAATATCCTATAGCTCTCCGGCCAAGATAACGGTTTCATGCTTTACGTACCCCTTGATCTCTCTTTTACCTTAGAAATTTCTAATTTGCTCCTGAAAAGATTATAGGCAAATATATAGGATTTGCCTGTCGCCTATAAGTATCAAAACGAGCGAAAGCTTGTCACCCAAAAGTACTAATAGCACTATTTATCTGCTATTTCTTAGGCTTAAACTATCGAGGTGTGCTCAAGCGTTATAAAAGCAATAATCTTCGCCGCTTCAGCACGCATTGCAAGTGCTTCGGGTTTGAAGGTCTTATCGGCATAGCCATAAAAGACTAATGTGACCACGAGAGATCGGCTTTCTATTTATTAAAGCAAAGGAAGCTAGAGGGATGATTTTGCATTCTAAAGCGCAATATCGCAGCTAAAGCCACGTGCCCATGATAGATGCAACACCAAACAGAGCCACTACCGCTCCGGAGGCAATGTTTACTTGATGCAAGCGGGCTTGGGTTAGCCTGTTGCCTAAGAAATGCATGCTAACGCTCAGGGTGAGCGCCCACAAGACGGAGCCGGTAAACACGCCGAGTACGATGAGCGCACCGGTTAGTATGTCGCCTTTTGCCGAGTACGCGGCACCAAAGCTTGCAAATACGGCCGCATACGAGATGATTGTTACGGGGCTCGTGAGCGTTATTAAAAAAGTCGATAGATACGCGTGCAGGAGATCCATGGTGTTAACGTCTCGCTCTATCCTTGAAATGCGGTTCTTTGCCATTTTGTAGCCTAGACAGCATAGGAACAGCCCGCCGACAAAGCGCAGTAGTCCCTGCTGCCCGACCATAAATTGGGTGATAAGCGTTATTCCGAACGCTGCAATGAAGCCATAAGCGGCATCGGCAGTGGCCGCCCCTACTCCTGAGAGAAAACCCGCCGTCATGCCCATGGTAAGACTTCGTTGCATGCAGAGAACATTTACCGGTCCAGCCGGGGCAGCTATAGCATATCCAAGAATGAGGCCTTTAAGAAAGATTAGTATACTCACAGACTCTTACTTTAGCTAATAACCGCTCAAATAGCTAGCCGCCAAGAGTTATGAGCCCAACCTCAACCGCAATCTCGGTTTAGAAGACATAATAGATCGCTCTCAAGATAGCCTGTGAGAAGCTGCAGATAGGAAAGTCCCGCTATAAGAGGGGCTTTTCGCATTATTTTGCTATTTACCGTCTATTGTGCGACTGCATATGGAAGGTCTTACTTGGCTACCCGCTGCAGCACCCTAAATCGGATTAATAATCTTATCGATTTTCACGCGCGCCGTAACCAACGGGTCGATAAACGCGCTGTCCATATCTTGTTCGATATCGCGCTTGTTCGAGAGATAAGTAATGCGGTCTTGCAAGCGCTTTCTCAGGAACTTCAGGTACGTGATATCGCTGGTCGGTGCATACTTCCCGTCGTAATCACTACCAAACAGCTCCGCTCCGTTTTTCGGTATCATGAGCCCGGGGAAGAGATCCCACTCTTCCCACTCTATCGTTCCCCTGATTATATTCGTGACGATAGAAAGCGAAAGCTTCAGCGGGATATCCGTCTTCGTACCCGGCAAACCAAACGCATGCGTATTCATGACGTAGCATTCGGTTCCAAGTTTAAAGAGCTTCCGGAATTGCTGGCAGTCGACGATCAGCGGATGCACCCTAAACGGGTTGGCAAAAGGCTCAATAACCAGCTTTTCAAGCTCTTCGGCCGGCACGTTCTCAACGCCTTTCGCCCTCATCGTACTAAGAGATGCTCCCATCGCAACTGCTAGCCCTATATCGGCAACCTTAGAAACGGGGGGCAGCGATGGGTCCTTCTGCAACCATATAACGCTTCCCGGCCGCGCGCAGCTATCAGCGTGGTTAAACATATCGCGCGATTTTATACAGCGCCCGTTGTCATTTCGCATATCTTGCAGGACCATTAAGCGAGAACCGTCCGGCATCTCTGTCACCCCAATGTTTTGTGCAGAGTAATAATACTTAATGGTCGAATCCTTAAACTTTACAGAATCGGTTTTATCAAAGAGGCTCGGCTCAAGAGCGACAGTAATATCGGCATCAAGATCGATGAGGAATGCATCGTCGTGGATGACGGTAACTTTTTCCTCCGGCTTGAGCGTTCCCGCGTGGTCGTGGCTATTTGTCAGCGACGACTTCCCGGAACCTGACAGACCAAATACGGCAATCGGCGGGTCTTTATCGATAGTCTTGATTCCACCGTGGCATGCGACCATATTCTGCCTGGTTCCCATGGTCCAAGCCAGCGTTAAGGTGCCTTTCTTCCTCTCACCGAAATAGCGCAAACCAAGGAGTGCGGTACAGTTCTCATCTTCATCTATAATGACAAGCCCATCCGGGAACCGTTCGTCGCGCCACTCAGGATCGGCAAGAACCATGATGTCGGGTTCATTGATCTGCTTCGACTGCTGGTACAGGTCGCTCCATGGTTGTAAACACGGGGCAAAGTTGGCGCCCCAGTCAAACATATTCTTCGCATCGCTTACAGGACTTAGAAGGTTGGCCTTCACCATAAAATCGGGGTGCAAACCAACAATAGCTTCAAGCCATAACGCCTTGCGCTTATTCAACTGGTATATGGCTTCGCTCAAGATTTTCAAATATTCGCTCTTGTCGTCACCCATTTGACGGACAAGCCGTCGTGCCCGGGCAGTGCGCCCAACTATACCGCCATCGTTTGAAGCAAGAACCTTAGCATCCTGCGAAAGACCAAATTGCTCCGGTTTGTAGAACGGGTGTGATGTTACTATGACTTCTGGCTGCTTCAACGCGAGGTCGTAAAGCTCGGGCATGGTGGTTTTAGCAACCGAATTTGCGTAAAACGCGGTTTCAAGCATAGCCCGCCAAGGAGAACGTGGCGGAAATTGTGTACTGGCCATTAAATTCCTCCCTTGTGATAAGTTTCCCTAATATATTAGAATACGCCCTTTATAGGTACTTTAGCAATGTATTTAGGCTCGCCTGGGTAGCTGGTCGCTCATGTGCTGAGTTTAGGATTGCAAAAGCCCCGGCACTGCCGGGGCTTGCTGAAGGCTTTTTAAGAATTTCTCTTATGTTTCCTTATATCGGCGAACAATACTTTGACTTAATAAAAGAGTTTCAATAATTTGCAAAATATTTATGTAGGCAAGATGGGGGCTGTCTTTCATTCATTATTGAAAACTGCAGCCGCGCACCCAAGGGGCGGGCTAAGAGGTTTTAGAAGACAAAAAAAGAAATGCAGCCCCTGGGTGGTCCTATCTCCCCCACCTTTAACTTTCATGGGATGCTGCATTTCTTTGTTAATATAATTATCGGGTGTTTGGCGCTAACCTTTAGCAAAATCTGGAAAATTTTTCTAATAATAAAAAGCCCGCCTTCTACAGCGGGCTTTTCCTGTGCGAGTATGATGCTTGCAGCCTAAGAGCCGACCACCTTCAGGCTGTCACGTGACTTAAGTAACGCCAGCAGCTGGCGCGCGGGACTCAAGTTCTTGTTGATCAGAATTTCTTTGCGTTCCGGTTCCGTGTTCCAGATCCCGAACTCATCATCCAAGTGATCGGCATGGTTAAGATCGACATGGTGGACGCTGATTTTGTCCTTGCGCAGCTCCGAGAGAAGTTCAAGAATGTTGGCGACGATGGCATGGTCTTGCTTGCGCAGCTTCTTGATCTTGTTGATGAGCATTCTTTCTGTGCTTGCAGTATCCATAGCGCTTCCCTCCCTATTCTTTTGCGTGAAGGCCCGTATGGTTGTTCCCAAAGCAAGCCTCCAAGGGCTTATATTATGGGCGGCAGATTTCTCGGTAAGTAACTGGTCTCTTGAAGTCCTTTAATGGTACCAGCATTTGAAGGGGCTAACAACCCCCGAACACCTGGTTGCCTATGTTACAGGTGTACAATTGCTGTAAAATACTATAGTGAACCGGCTTAGTTTATGGTGTGAGAGATAGCCTTGCCGATGGATTATCCACGGATTTTTACAGTGATTGTAATGCTCTAGACCTGGATGGAAACAAAGAGTATAATAGATTCGTCGCATTTATACTGCTAGTTGTCCTGCATATGAAATCCCGGGGCTCTCTAAGATTAACTGCGTCTGAAATTATTGTTGTGCGATTTATTTGAATAGACGCACGTTAAGGAGAAAATAGAATGTCATTTAAACGTTTAGGGCTTATGCTGCCGCTGGTAGAATGGGTAGAGAAGATTGGTTATGACTCACCCACGCCGATTCAAGCAAAAGCCATCCCGCAGGCATTAGCCGGCCGGGATATTATCGGGTGTGCTCAGACCGGGAGCGGCAAGACCGCCGCCTTTGTTCTTCCCACACTCCAGCGGATATCTAAAAATAAAGCTATAAAAGCACTTATTGTCACACCAACGCGAGAACTTGCAACCCAGATCGAAGAGGTTGCTATAAGCTGTGCACGCCACACCGAGCATAAGGTGCTCGCCGTTTATGGAGGTGTGCCGTATGCTCCCCAAGGCCGCGCTATAAAGCGGGGTGTCGACGTACTTGTTGCGACGCCGGGACGCCTACTCGATATGATGCGGCGGGGCGACGTCGACCTTTCAAGCATCGAGATTTTCATCCTCGATGAAGCTGACCGCATGCTTGATATGGGATTTCTACCGGATGTTAGGCAGATTATCAAAGCGCTTCCTGTGAAGCGGCAGAATATGCTGTTTTCCGCGACCATGTCGCGAGAGGTGTCAGATGTTATACATGATACGCTTAACAACCCGATAAAGGTCGAGGTTAATAAGCCATCCGCGCCGGCTAAAGCGATCACGCAAATCGTCTACCCTGTAGCGGCAATGCAAAAAACCGATTTACTTGTTGCGCTCTTACGGCAACGTGAACTCAATAAGACCCTTATTTTTACGCGAACGAAGCGACGTGCGGACTTCCTTTGTAAGGTGCTTTCAAGACGCGGTATAGCTACCGCACTAATGCACTCCGATAGAAGTCAGAAACAGCGCCAAGACGCTCTGGCCAGCTTCAAGAAAGGCCGTATTAGCGTGCTTGTCGCTACCGACATCGTCGCCCGAGGCATCGATGTCGAGAGTATATCGCATGTTATCAACTACGATATACCGGCTAATCCGGAAGACTATGTGCATCGTATCGGGCGTACAGCCCGCGCCAATGCACGCGGCACGGCTATTAGTCTTCTCTCGCGAGAAGAAGTCGGCAATTTACGTGAAATTGAAGCACTTATTGGGCACACATTGAGAAACGAAAAACTTGCCGGCTTTGAATATGAAAAACATTTTGCGCCGGCCGCAAATCGAACAGTTGCCTCAGCGGTTAAGGTAGCTTACGATGGTGGAGCGAGGCGCAGTGTAGGGCGCAAGAAAAAGCGCCGTTAAGTTACGTATCCCGTACGATCGGGAGGAAGGGGCCTTGGAATGGCTATGAAACTTTATGTAGGAAATCTCTCCTACGACACGACTGAGGAGAAACTCAACACCATGTTCAGTGGATATGGAGTGGTTGAGTCAGTCAATCTCATCACGGACCGGGATTCCGGTAGAAGTAAAGGCTTTGCGTTTGTTGAGATGGCAAATGACGAGGAGGCAAAGGCTGCAATCCAAGCCCTCGATGGTTCGGAACTTGATGGTCGCAACATTAAAGTTAGCGAAGCAAAACCGCAAGAGCGTCGTACTGGCGGCGGCGGTCGTGGCTTCGGTGGCGGCGGTGGCGGCGGTCGAGGTTTCGGCGGTGGCGGTGGCGGCCGTGGCGGCTTCGGCGGCGGCGGCGGTGGCGGCGGCCGTAGGTATTAAGAACGCCGTTGGCTAAAACCCGCAACCTAAAGCACTGCGCATGAATACTTCAAGCGCAAGATGCCATGTATTGAACATTAAAAACCCTGGCTTAGCCGGGGTTTTTTGTTTTCTAAAGCATTTATAACGCTTTATCGTCGACAAAATTGGAGGGGGCAAGGGGGAATCGAACCCTCCTCCGACCTTTCTACGGACAGCCGACGGGTTTGCAGCCCGTGGAGTGCACCAGCACCATTGTCCCCAAACAATCTAAATACTATCATTTATAGTTATTATATGTTTATCTATATGTTATTTGTTGCATCCGCAAGGTAATGCTTTTACATTTAGAGAATAACCTTCATAGTTATCACTTTGTATGCAAAATGAAGGAGTTCTTATGCTGTTCGCAATTAGAGCGATTCATACCCTGATATTTATCTTTGAAGGATCGTGCGTAGGCTATATATTTTATGTAAGCTTGGCTTTGAGCCGCACCCCGACCTGGCAACAAGATCGCCTTGTGTTTCTTGCAATTGCTGTGGTAATCGCAGAGGGCTTTGTGCTCGTCCTAAATAGAGGCAAGTGCCCTTTAACAGCGCTCGCACAAAAACACGGGGGCCAAGAGGAACGCCTGGCCGATATTTTCCTACCAAAAGTGTTCTCACCATATTTACTGCGCGTCATTATTGCTATGTTCGTTTTTGCGATGATCGTGCTTGTTATTAAAAGCATATCTCTTTAGCGCAAGAGATTCATTTCGTTGGCTCTCATTGTGTAAGAAACCAACGATTTGATAATTCGATAGTATTTGCGGAAAGCTTCATTTGAATCCTTTTGTAAAAACAACTTTGCGGCTACATTAAATACCTGGTGGGGCATTAAGCAACTTACATTTTGCACCGATAATGGTAAATATTGGTATTTTGTCTATGTTCAAAACCAGGGAGGTTCCATGTCTAGGTTTGTGATTGATAGATTTAAAGCAAGAGCCGCGCTGGGGATCGCCGTGGTCGAATTCGCAGATGGTAAGGCGAATATTAGCGGACTTGACGGCAAATCGGTGCGAGAGCTCGAGTTCATTTTCAGCAAATCCCATAGCACGCCCCATGTTGATACTGCTGGAACATCTGCCCTGGCTCTTACGACGTACAACCAACTTGAGCCTGGTTCCGAAGAGCATCTCATGGCGGTTATCCGTACCCTTCACGAGTACGGCTTCTCAGCGCGACAAGTAGACTAGGGCCACGTGCGCCAGCCTTCCACCGGGCATAATAGAACAAAAAGTGTTTGACCATATTGCCGCAAAATAGGTCAACACCGGTTGTCAAGCTTCTTGAGAAACATCGTGCGCCAGCCGGAAGAGCCTTCGGGCAATCAGGACCATCCATACCGCGAATGGAACGAGGGACAAGACTGCAAGGTAAAGACCTATCGTCCCTGCTGTAGACGGTATTATCATGAATATGCCGGTTACGATTCCCGCGTAAGCGGTTGCTCTACTAAAGATATTACTGCGCAACATGACGGCTGAGATTACCAAAGTGGTAACGGCATTGAGATCGTAATACACGTCGAAAGCGGTGCCCCTATAGATGGCAAGCATCGCCTGCCCTGCCGCCAGGAACATCGCTCTCTGCGCTTCTGTTGCCGCCGCCGCGTATTGGCTGCTGAGGGAGAGCATCTCGAAAGCCGTATTCGATGCAAAGTAGGCCGCTATCCCGACGAGACCAAAGGTCAAAGCGATTGCCATTAAAGACTCATTGGCTCGTTTCAGGGCGGCGTAGAGTGCGAGATATATCAGGACTAAAAGAACATTAGTCAGTATATATAAGAAATCGAGGTTGAGGAGCCCTAGCAGCCAGTTTTTCTGAAATAGCGTGAAGTAGCCGATTACCGTGCTAGGCGGCGGCCAGGCGATGAAGATGACCATCTGGCTTGGGATTAACGCCAACATGGACAGGGCAACTACGCCGCCGATCTTATAGAGCGTCCTCAAGGCAAAGTCTGTGGTTTTAGCAGTAGGCTCATTCATACTAATCCTCCTTTTACTTGCTGTTCTTCAGAAACTGTTCCCAGGTAAACGGCTTGCCATGCCCTGGGTATACGGCATTTATTTTTAAACCTTTCAGCTTTTCGATACTGGCGTTCGCTGCCGCCGGATCGTCAATAATGGAATTGACAGCCGGTTTGCCAGTATCTGAGAGCATGTCGCCGCAGGTTGTCAGAATTGCTATGGAACCCTTGGAGTGCCCCGGCAGGCAAAGCACTTTGGCGTCGAGTCCGTACTCAGAGAAATCAAAACCTTCATCGATATATAGATCGGGTGTGAATTTGTTGAATTTACTTACCCTGAGCGCAAAAAGCATTAGCGTGGCGATTGTTTTGGTAACAATATTGGCTTTTCTGTTCCAGAACATATCTCTATGCTCGGCCATTCCGATATCGCTTTCAAGTTCTTTTTCGAGGTCAGTGCGCCTCGATGAAAATCCGGTGTCGATCAAGATACAACCGTCGTCGGTTTTAACAAGGTAGCAATTGACGTCTGTCAGGTAATGTAACGGTTTTGATCTCTAAAGCCATGGTTCATCCTTTTGTTTTCGATGGTAAATCCCCGAACACTGCCAACAGCGTTTTGCAATAATCAGTAAGCGGCGCTACCTCTCGCAGCGAGGCAGCGCGTTCTTGCGTCCGTGGTATGCGACGCATAGGCGGCACTCGCCATGCAGCGTGCAATTTTTGGGGCACGGACAGGCATCGTAGTCCCGCTCTTGCGGTGTGGCGAGAACATTGTCAGGTATGTTCGAGACATGCTCCATTGCGATTGCTCGCCTCTTATTTCGCCTTGCTGAATCCCTATCGGACCTGGTCATAAGCGTTAGACCTCGCATCTCTGCTTTACAGTTAGCCGGATTTTGGGATGGGGTGCTCTTCTGTTTCGACCGTGACAGAACCGTCTTTTTTGGATGCGTACCGTCTTTCCTCAATTATATCGTCGGCACGGGATAATACGGCTCTCACGCCCTTCTTGCCGACCTTTATATCGTCAAGCTCACGGTCTTGTATAAATTCCCCTTTGCCGGAGAGAATCGCTATCGCAATGTCGCGTGCCTCATTGAAGCTTGAAAAGCCTGTCATTACATCCGTGTCCCGCGTAATAACGAAACTACCTGTAGGTTCAGGATAAATTGTTAGTCTCTCGTCCATAGTGCTACATCCTTTAGTATCCAATACATAAATACGTATAGGTAATTATAACAGTGATTGCCAATTTAGCTCTGATGCGAAGAGAAAAACAATAGGAATCAGGTTCGGGTTGTCCCCCCCCCCCCCCCCCGAAGAAATACCCGAGGATGGATGAACCGGGAAATAGGAACAGCCAGGCGATTAAGCCGACAGAGAGGTGCGCGCGCCACCACGTTAACGGTGAATTTATCCTGGTCGCGGCGGCCCGAAGCCTCCACCCACCAGAAGCTAACGATTGACAGTAGAATAAGAACCAGGCCAGGATAAGACCACCGGCCCTTCGGGAGCAATGTTTCCTTGAAGCACCTCACCGATACCATGTTCGATACCCGCCAGCCCCGCAAGAGCGCCGAATGTTGAAACCGTTATCATAGTCGCGTTTCTCATTTGGCGACCGCTTCTTTCTTTAGCGTATCGGCGATGCCTTTAGCCCAGGAAGTGATGGCATCCCAATCACGGAAGTCACCGAGAGGCGCTTTGACGTTATTGACCATCCACTTCTCGATGAAGTTCAGCTTCTTCGGGTCGAGCGCCCCACCGAAGATGGCAGTATCACGGGGCTTGATTTGGTCCGCGATTGGCTGTAGCGCCTTAGGGAAACGCCAGCCTTGCGCCAGCTCCACCGGATCGCCCTCGCCCGTGGGCCCGCTTGAAAACAGCCACACCGGCCGCTCGGCCAGCGCCTGTTCGTTAGCCCTTAAGAAGTTCGCTGCCTCCTTGCGCCACCCTCCAATGTAAACGGCGCTGCCCAGTACAACCGCCTTATACGGGGTCAAATCTCTAATGCGATTAGCTGGCAGCACGTCAGCCTGCAAGCCTGCATCACGAAGTGTTTGACCGATCTTCTCAGCAATCTCCGCTGTCGCGCCGTGCTTGGTGGCGTAGGTCACCAGGACTTTATCGTCCACTTCACCCTCCTTTTAGAAAGATGCCCGTGGTTTCGTTATCCCCACAAATGCTACATATTAAGTATCATATTCCGATACCTGAACATAGGCAACTGCTTGTAAGGTAAGGGACGTTGCTCTAGATTTTCTAGATTCTTTAATCTAGCGACCGGTCTTATAAATATGAAAAGTAAAAGCCCCGGCAGATGCCAAAGCCATCGCTCCTTGCAAAAAGTGCCCGCAAGCATATTGCTAAAACAAATATCATTTTCTATCCCTCTTCCTTGGGGCATATAAGATACATCGGTCAATAAACCCTCGACGAGGAGTTACGGTCACTGGTTATGCTTGGGAAAAGTCTTTTTAAGCCGCCGAAGCTGCAATCCGGGCGAGATCACATGCAGGAACGGCATGCAACATGGCTCGAGCTGTTATATGATCTTATTTTTGCGGCAGCCATCTCGCAACTGGCAATAGGCCTGGGTGCACGTTACAACCTGCGAGGTTTCCTCGATTTCGCAGTACTTTTCATACCGGTTTGGTGGGCCTGGGTTGGACAAACCTTCTACCTTACGCGGTTCGATACGGATGACACAGGGCACCGGTTGCTCACAATGGCACAGATAATTGCAGTAGCATTTTTAGCGGTAAACATTCCGGGCGCGCTGAGTATCACGACGATTGGATTTGCACTCTCCTATGCAGCCGTAAGGTTTATACTGGTATTCGAGTACATACGTGCGGCTCTATACATACCGAGCGTTCGTCCCCTGATAAACAGGTATATAGCAGGCTTTGGCACTGCCGCCACATTGTGGGCAGTATCTACTTTGGTTCCCACCCCTTATCGGTTTGGTCTTTGGATTATTGCTGTTGTTGTCGATTTCATGGCTCCGCTTACTGCAGGCAGGTTGCATGCGGAGTTGCCACCGCATCTCGCACACTTACCGGAACGCTTTGGGCAATTCACCATCATCGTGATCGGAGAGGCGATCTTATCGGTAGTCATTGGGATTGAGGTTAGTGGACTAAAGATCTCCTCTGGTGTCGCGGGTATCCTGGGTTTGTTGATCGCTTTTACGCTTTGGTGGGGTTATTTTGAGGGTGTAAAGGGTGCGGAGACACGTGTCCTGCAATCGATGCAAGATGTAGTAAGATACCAAGAATGGTTATACTCACACCTGCCGCTCGTTATGGCTATCGCTTCGGTAGCGGTGGGAATTAGTCACATAATTCCATTAGGCTTCCAAGAAATATTACCCGTGCAGCAAGCCTTAATACTAAGTTTTTCACTTGGAGTTAGCATGCTCGCACTAAGCACTCTCTTCTTATCCGCTTATCCCTCTCATGCGGGCACTTCCATACACCGACTCGCAATACCACATTACATTATTGCTTTTCTCACGATTGGAATCGGGGCACTGGGGGCATTCCTTGCGGGGATAATCATCCTGGCGATTCTAACATTCCTCGGAATCCTGCAGGTTGCCTACTCAATACGGGTTATTAAAGCAACTACTGGCTACAGGCAGGAATGATCGAATATCGTTCAGTCATCTCTCCTCACCATTAGCCGGATTCTTGGATAGGGTGCTCTGCTGCTGCGACCTCATCGCGTGCGATAACGAAACCACCTGTTGGTTCAGGATAGGCTATTAGCTTCTCGTCCATAAACTTCATCCTTAATAGCTACCACGTATAGGCGTGTAATTATAGCGGTGATTGCCGATTTAGCTCTGGTATAAACAAAGAGAGATCGGTTTTCACCGACCTCTCTTTGTGGGAATTATTGGATAAACTTCACTTTATTGACGGAGAACTGTTCCTGTACTAGATAAGAATCTATTTTGTAACAAAGGACGTGCGCCCGGCTCCGGTTAATTTGCCCTTCTTCATCACAGCGTCGCAATTTACTTTGAAACCCTTCGTCGCCCGACCAATACCGAACGACACGATGCTGACGCCTTTTGTGTTTGTCTTTGAAATCGCATACGTGATATTTTTTGTTTTGTAGTGCACGGCCAGGGTCCCTAGCGCGCCCAAAACCGGCTTGCCTTTCAAATCCTTTACGACAACCGTAACCGTTTGTTTAGAATTCTGTGTGATAGTCGGCTTTGCAACAGAAGCCTTTACAGATAGCCCGGCTGCAAAACTTGGTGAGACGGAGAACAATAGGAGCAAGATAGTAAGCGCAGCAATAAGTATTCTTTTCATGACGTACCTCCGTTGTCGACATTAACATCGGCAGTACATTTTCCCACATTTCAAGATGGGTAAACGGGGTCAATAACCCTAGGGTTTTACCTAAATCCTTAAGGTTTTCACTAAAACAAAGGTCCCGGCTAAACTGGGGTCTGTGGGCCCTGGTGCGCGTGATTTCAAGGGTATATCCGTTGATAATGATACCGCTCATGTTGTTGTTGATGATGAGTGGGGCTGGACTGAGTACAAGCATGATGGGCCAACGCTAAAGAGTACAGATGTTGTAAACAGAACAGCCTATCAGCACAATTACGACCTCGTTAAAGAAGACGGTAAATGGAAAATCGTTAGTGACCGGGGCTTGTGCCTGGACAAGAGCCGTAAAATAGCGTAGTGAAGAGGAAAGAGGCTGTGAGATTAGGGCTTACAGCCTCTTTTATTATTTACTTATTTTACTGTCGTGTTACAGTTACAATAGCTTGTCATCAAGGAGAATCATGCTTCCAGTAAAAGACTAAATATAATAATGAAATCAATTTCTTTTGTAACGGCACTGACCTGCGCCCCAAAACTTGAACTACTATTAAAGAATCCTAAGGTGAATGGCGGTATTACACTGTCACTACTGTAAGCTCTCGTTTGATGAAGCCGTCCGGCGCAAGATAATCGATTGCAGAGTGCCGACGCTTTTCATTATAGTACGAGAGCGCTTTGTTGATAAGCTTAATCACCTCACTTTCGCTCTGAGCGGCGGCAAACACGTCCGCCCACTCATCCTTTAACCTGCCAAAG
>DASXVE010000008.1 GCA_036504445.1 Candidatus Aquicultor sp. | reverse complement strand
CCATTATTGCTACGGCAAAAAAGTTGCTTGGCATCATCTACCAGACCCTGAAGAACAAGTGGGTCTTTGAGGATTTCAGCAACTTTGTGCTGAGATCGACATAAAAATGTAAGTTGGAGTAGATTTCTTTCATAGGAGGATTTATGAAAAGATCATCTTTTAGGATTGTAACTGGCATTATCCTAATTGCTTTGGCATGTGCAGGTGTTAAATATTATAGTTCTATAGGGTTAAAGCCTATTGATAAAGGACAAACAAAATTACTCGGCCGTTCCCAGGTTAGTGTAAATGCACCAGTTAAACGGGCTGTATCCGCGGATCGGCCTGCTTATGCTTCTATGCAAGATCTAAAAAGCCATGCGGAAGCCGTTATCCAGGGTACTGTGCTAAAACAGATAAGGACCTACAACCTTTCGCGAGATGTTCAAGATCCTACAAAGGAGAATACTGAGTTTCCTGTTATGGGCACAGATTACGAGGTGTGCGTTGACAAATATATAAAAGGAAGTGGCGCAAGCACAATTGTTGTGACGCAGGAAAATACACAAGATAGAACACCAATGCAAATCGGGGCAAAGTATGTCCTATTCTTGAACAATGTATCTGGTAAGTACATGTTTGGCGGTGAGCCATTTAAGTTTAAACTTACTGGCGGGAAGGCTCAGGTTGATACAAACAATAAAGGAACACAGGATGCCTTCAAAACAATGAGTGAACAAGATTTTGCCGCAGAACTTCAAAAATAGACATAGATTTTAAGCGTAAAACTAGGGGGTTAATGCTAGCCCCCTAGTTTTAAAGTTTTGTTTATAGACTTATCTTAGCTTTCAAGAATATCCTTCCAACCTATCTAGCTACTTTCTAAGGTTTTAAAGAGCAGCCTATTGCGGCTAAGCAATCAAACTGGCAATATCTGTTAATAGTTGGAATAAGTGACAATCCGGGGAGCCTAGTAGCGCTCAATGATTGCCCTTGCTCTCCATAAGGATTTTGCTATTCTATTACTGCAGCTCAGAGATATATGTAGCCAAATTTTCCAACAACTCGTAGTTTGAATAGCGTCCACTCAGGACAGCAAATGCTTTTGAAGCTCTGGTAGAGATACCAGGGCTTTTTGTTTTATTCATCGCAAATATCCTCATACTCAAAGACTATTGTTGAGCATCTTCACATAATAGCAATTTTTAGTTATTGCTTTGAAATCATAATTACTCGACCCAAACAACATTTAGCCGATCGTGCGTGACTACTCACATCGTTTAACATGATATGGTGTTGGGTACGCTAGACGTCGAGCTTCGGAGCCTGAAGCAGCTTATACGACAACTGGATTACCAAGTCCAGCTGTCTTTAACAGTTGCCGCATAAGTTTAGAAGGGGGCGTAAATATTGAAACGAAAAATGGTTCTTGTCGTCGTACTGCTTTTCGTGCTCGTATTCGCTATGTCGACTCAGGTCAACGCAGCTGGCACCTGGACGAAGCAGACCAGCGGAACCAAAAACGACTTACACGGGGTTCGTTTCGTCAACACCAGTAACGGCTGGGCAGTAGGGGCAGGAGGAGCTATTCTGCACACTACCAACGGCGGTGCGACCTGGAAGAAGCAGACCAGTGGCACTACTAATGATCTGTGGTCCGTCTACTTTATTAACGCCAAAACCGGATGGGTAGTGGGTGATAACGGCACCGTCTTAAAAACTGCGAACGCAGGCGCAACCTGGACACCGCCACAAACGAGCGGAACAAGTAATGCTCTATACTCGGTCTACTTTATTAACGCCAAAACCGGATGGGCGGCAGGCAATGCAGGCACAATCCTTCACACTGCGAACGGCGGTAAGACCTGGACAGCGCAGTCAAGCGGAACTAACGATTTTTTCAAGACCGTTCAATTCGTCAACGCCAATACTGGCTGGGCTGTTGGCGGGGCCGGGAATGCACGGCACACTACGAACGGTGGAACGACCTGGACAGCGCAGAATCTGGGAACGACCGTGGGCATCTACGGTTCCTACTTTACCGACACAAACAATGGTTGGGTGGCAGGAAATGGTGGTACGATCCGTCACACCACGAATGGCGGGACAACAACCTGGACAGCGCAGTCAAGCGGAACGCCAAGCTTTCTCCTCTCAGTTCATTTCGTCAACACCAATACCGGCTGGGCGGCTGGGAGTAACGGCGCAATTATCCATACTATCAATGGCGGGGCTACTTGGACGAAGCAGGCTAGCGGCACAACTAAAGATCTCCTTTCCACCGATTTCGTCAACGCTAATACTGGTTGGGCAGTGGGAATGGGCGGCATCATTCTTAAGTACCGGGATACGACCAAGGGTGCAGCTGCCACCATGAAGTAGGGCACTGCCTCAACCCATCTGACTTAACCATCATCAGCGGCAATCCGGGTTCGAAGATCGTCCAGTAACCCCAGCAAATGCTTTTGAAGCCCTGGTAGAGATACCGGGGCTTTTTATATCTAAAAGCGGGGCCTATTATTTGTCTCGCCGTGGCGATAAAGCCTTGCCTATACTGAGTGCAAGCAGTGCTAACGGCAACATTGCAAGACCCAGTGGAATGCTTATATAGACCAGATGCCAGCTTAATAAGTTCTCTTGAGACAACCGGAACAGTGCATATATTGAATACGGAAGGGTAATCATAATCGCAGAAACAACGCCGAGCGTATATGTGCGCAAGATGATAGTCTGGCCGACGTGAATAAATACGTGCGCAAGAGTAGCCAACAGCACTGCAAGAAAAAAGATCGAAATGCTACCGCTCTTAACAGATTGAACTCCAAGGTAAGTTGCCCCAATAATAATAATTAATAGGAATCCAACCGCTATGGCGAACTGAGACGAACTCACGTTAAATGTTGTTTCCAACAAGGCGTTCATCTTGCGAGGCAGCTTGGAGGTGATTCTGCCTTTGTTTTTTCGCATGAATCGTTCAACCATCGCGATCTCTTCTGAGTCATGCAACAAGAATGCTATAGGAAAAAGCCAAAGAATCGCTGTTATGCTCAGTGATGTGTTTGGGTATTGCAGTAGTGCTGCTAGCACATTTCATCATGCATGTAAGCAATGCTCCTTTTTATTAATTACGCTTATTACCTACTATAGCCGAGCCTAGGATGCCTGCGAAGCGCACTCTGTGCGCATGAAGAAGGTTCGAAGATCGTCCAGTAACCCCAGCCATAAGGTTAGAGCCCGCTTTTAGCGGGCTTTTTTGTTGGTACTGCGACAGGTGGAGCGGGCTTCTTGTCTCACGCGTAGAATTGGATAGATGTTTTCTCGCCTTAATAAATTTGGTACCTGAAATGCTTATTTCTGCGGTTGAGTAGCTATAGCCCTCGATAGGCTATCGAGTTTATGGGGATAGCTTTATAATATTACCCATAAGGTGCTAATGTAGAAATAGCTTGTTACGGGAGGAACATCGCAGGCAATTACCCAGACTGGTTTTATAGTTAATTATTCCCAAGGGAGCAGGTAGATGAGGATAAGTGATGTACTAAACGATGCAACAGTCTACAGTAATCAGCCCAGCAGTTATGCAGTAAAGACTAAGGGCAACCCAGAAATACCAGAACAGAAAGACTCCGTGGAGCTATCCGATGAAAGCAGCGCTTTACGCGCGATTGCTGTGAAGTATGATGTGAGAAACATTTCGCCGAGGCAGATGGCGAACATGAGTCGAGAACTCTATGATGCAGGATTAATTTCGCTTAAGGAACACGCCTTATTATCCTTTCAAATAAGCCTAAACACCGAACAGATGGCCAGAATAAGTGCTGCAATGAAAGCCCAAGGAAAAACAGTGAATATACCGGGCCCCGATACTCCGGTCGATTTTATAGCAGATTGGAACAAAAAGTTAGAGCTACAAAAGCAAACGGGTGCCAATCCTGAGTTCATAAAAAATACGGAGCGGATAATTAATATTCTGGAGACCATCCAAAGCGCCCACGAACGATAGATGATTTAAAAGCATGGATCGTCTTTGCGTATGCTAATCCAGGTTCGGAGATTGTTTACTAGCCCCAGCAAAATCTTAACCCCTTGAAAATGGCTTTGACAAGCCATTTTCTTTTTGCCTTAAATTAGAGGGCTCCAAGGATTCGAACTAGATCGTTTTAGCGCCCCATGGTGCAACCTAGCGTTATTATAATAATCGTTATGTTAATATCAATAGCTTGCCTTTTAATATGGTATAATTCGTACTTAAGAGAAGGATAAATTATGAGCGCAGTTAAAAAGGAAGTTAGTGATCTTTTATCCCGCTTGCCGGACGACTGCACTATTGAAGATATCCAATATCATCTTTATGTTCTACAAAAAGTAGAGCGCGGTCTTAACGACGCAGAAGAAGGACGTATCAATTCACAGCAAGAAGTCGAAGCACGGATGACAAAATGGCTCGAAAAGTAGTCTGGTCTACAGAAGCTGTTACCGATCTTGAATTGCTTGCTGACTATATCGCAAGGGATTCTGCTGCATATGCCACCTCCCTTATTCAAGAGATACTAGGTGTAAGCAAAACGCTTGCCGAATTTTCCAAAAAGAGGCTACCGATTCATCTACCACATCGAGAAATCCCGCATCGTGATTTTAGGTCTGATTCATGTTAGTAGAGACCCAGGCAAATTGTGGAAAGGTGAGCAAACATGAAATGCCCAACATATGGCGGAACGGTAAAGCGGGGCGTCACAAATTTACCAATCGAATAACTCTTCTTCGTCCTTTATCCCATAACGCTTAGCTGTCGTGTTGCCGTATGCAAACAAATTCTGCCACGCTGCGTCGGACTCCCGCGTTTCATACACGAGAACCATTTCGCACAATAGATCGCTTTCAGAGCGTTGCCCTTTTTGGCAAAAGCCTCGATTTTATTAGCAGTTTCAGCGGGCAGAGAAAATGCCATTTTCTTTTTGCACAAAATTTGAACCTCTAAGAACTCGAACTTCACAAATGCACATTTATTGATTAGCCCGCGCTAAAATAGCCGGCAGCACGCTTATCCTTTGCCACACGCGGAGTAATCGCAGCCTAGAAGTTGTGTGCTCGCATTTATCCAGGCAACAAGTTGAAGTAGCGCAGCTGCACGGTGCTTTCGGTGATTCGAGAATGGTTGCACGAGTATGGGTGTAACCAAATAGGAGATGAAAACCATGCTTTATGTCGGCGAAAAACGAGGGGCTGGTCTACGAGAAACGAATCGGCGTCATTGGAAGCGGAAAGCGAAGGAACTGCCTTGCGCTTTTTCATCACAAAAGGCATAATCATAGTAGTAAAATATGATGTGGTCATATAACGCATACACAGGCGTACTTAAGTGGTACAAGATCATGCTCGACAGCCTTGAAAACCCTTCTCCGGGGTTTTGAAGAGCCTTCGCAAAGCATGAAAGAAGCGGTAAGGACAAGGTCTACTCTTATTTCTCACCAAAATACCGTGATTGAAGCAAGGGTGTTAACAAGATACCGAATAAGTTGACGCCCGAGACCCTGAAAGTATTTGTCAGAAGAAAAGAATCGAATCGAAAATGAATGGTTGTAGGAAAAATATCGCATATCTCAGCAAAATTGAGTCATGGCAAACGACGACAGCATACAACTGGCGATTATAAATAGGAACTACACGGCGAGCTATCGACGGTTGAAGAGCGTGAGGCGGATTTGAGGAAGGATTGAGTGACACGAGAATGTGCCACGATTAAGAGATGAATAACTCAGTGCAAACTTACTTCCGCTATTGGGGCAAGGCAGAGAGGGATGGAGCCGCTTATCATCGCCTGGCATACCATTGCCTCGATGTGGCCGCAGTGGGGCATATATTGCTGAAGCAGCGTGATGGCGTACAGCAAAGGATCAGCACTATAACAGGTCTCAACGCCGCGCTATGCTCGCATTGGCTAGTGCTGTTTTTAGGTTTACACGATCTCGGCAAGTTTTCTGAAAGCTTTCAGAATTTGAGACCTGATTTATTTGAGCAGATGCAAGGAAAGGTTAGCAACAGGTCTTATCCTGTCCGCCATGACAGTCTTGGGAATCTGCTCTGGACTTATGGTTTGCGGCAATCACGTGCGAGGGCTTTCTCTGATCTGCCTGATTTTGAAGCGTTTTCAGAATATTGGCAAGAGATTTTTGCTTTTATCGCTAAGGCACATACTGGTCATCACGGGGAGCCGCCACGCATGAAAGGGCCGAACGGCTTACCCCTCGCCTTATCAAGTTTTTTTGACCGTGATGATATAAATGCTGCAGTAGACTTTTTTGTGGACTTTCATACTCTTCTACTTCACGAGTATGGAACAGTCTCCAATACACAGTCTCCCACGATCATTTATGAGCAAATGCCAATAGCTTCTTGGCTCATGGCTGGTTTTGCAGTGCTCTGCGACTGGATAGGATCGAACAGCAAATGGTTTCCTCTTTGTGATAATCAAATGTCGCTTGCCGAATATTGGCGCCAATATGCCTTACCGCAGGCAGAACGAGCAATTCGCGAGACAGGTCTTAGTGCAGCATTGCCACGCCAATACGACAACACATTCATGGGCCTATTCCCAGCGATCAGTAAACCGACCCCGTTGCAGCAGCACGTTACGGAATGCCCGATTGCAGCTGCTCCACAGCTTTTTATTCTCGAAGACGTTACTGGTTCCGGCAAAACTGAGGCGGCATTATCTCTAGCGCAACGCCTAATGGCAGGCGGAGCGGGAAATGGCATCTTTATCGCGTTACCTACCATGGCGACATCGAATGCGATGTATGAGCGGATAGCCACGGTGTATGAAAAATTCTTTACTGAAGAATCCTCCCCCTCGCTTGTTTTGACCCATGGTGCACGACATCTTTCCGAATCCTTTCTTCGTTCTATAACGGCTTCCTATAAGATTCACCAGGAATATGGAAATAATGATGAAACCGCTGGAGCCCAGTGTGTAAGTTGGCTGGCTGATCGCCGGAAGAAGGCCCTGCTAGCCGATGTGGGGGTAGGAACTCTTGACCAGGCACTGCTGGCAATTCTTCCATCCCGTTTCCAGTCGCTGAGGCTCCTGGGTCTTGTCGAACATATTCTAATCATCGATGAGGTGCATGCCTACGACCCGTATATGAATATGCTCCTGAAAACTTTGCTAACATTCCATGCGGCTTTAGGCGGGAGTGCGATTTTGCTGTCTGCTACCCTGCCGATGAAGGTGCGGCAGGGATTGGTTGACAGTTTTGTCCAAGGGCTTACTACGCAAGTTTCCCCGCACGTCAAATGCGCTGCCTATCCGCTAGCAACTCATGTATCCCGCGAGACACTTGCCGAATATCCGCTGGAAGCCTTCTCGCAGCGTAGGAGCAGCGTTATCGTGAAGATCGTTGCGGAGAGTGACGAAGTAAAGCGCCTGATAGTAGAGGCTGCGCACAAGGGAAAGTGCGTCTGCTGGATACGGAACACTGTGCATGATGCTATGGCTGCGTATGAGGCCCTTCGGGCGGAGTTCGAAACAGATCGCGTTATGCTTTTTCATGCTCGCTTCGCCATGGGGGACCGTCTGGATATTGAGAAGGCTGTTTGTGCTACCTTTGGCAAGGAGAGCGGCGAGAAAGAACGGAGTGGGAAAGTTTTGATAGCAACGCAGGTGGCAGAACAATCTCTTGACCTGGACTTCGATCTGCTTATCTCTGATCTTGCGCCCATGGATTTGTTGATTCAGCGTGCCGGAAGACTGCACCGTCATCTGCGCGACGAACGGGGGAACCTGTTGCAAGCTAGTGCAGGGCGTGACCGGCGTGAGCTACCCCGCTTTATTATTCACGGGCCTTTGCCGATCGATTCTGCCGGCAGAGACTGGTACGAGAACGTTTTTCCGAAAGGTGCATTCGTTTATCCAAGCCATGGTTGTTTATGGTTGACTGCGCGATTATTGCAGGAAAAGGGCGTTCTTCGTATGCCTGATGATGCGAGAATACTGATTGAAGCCGCCTACACCGACGAGGGCGTCGATTTAATACCCGCATCGCTCCAGCAACGCGATTTGCAGGCTGAGGCGCAATGGCAGGCCGATAGGTCGCTTGCGCGAATCAATGCGCTGACACTTGAGGAAGGTTACGTCGCCACGCCTAACCAATGGCTTGAGGATACGCAGACTCCGACACGGCTGGGTGACATGGAGACCACGGTTCGTCTTGTTCGCTGGGACGGCAAAGTCCTATCTCCATGGTATGCGAAAGGTGATTTCCCTTGGGATATGAGCCAAGTGAGTCTGCGGAGTGTCTTGGTAAATGCTGAAGCTGAGCATGATGATCCTGTGCTCAGGTCTGAGATTGAGCAATTGAAAGCCCGTTTACCAGACAGAGGTAAATGGAGCATCCTCGTTCCGCTGTCCATTGGTAAGGATGGAATATGGCGGGGCAAGGCGCTGAACAAGAAAGGTGTCGAAGTGATTCTATCCTACAACCATGCAACGGGGATCATTGTTAATGAAGAGGAGGTTTAAATGCAGTTCAATCTCATAGATGAAAAGTGGATTCCGGTTAAACGACGGGATGGAACAGAAATGATGATCGCACCCTGGCAGATAACTTCCGATTTTGATGTCAACCCTGTTGTTGCCCTTAATGCCCCGCGGCCAGATTTTAACGGCGCCCTTATCCAGTTCCTTATCGGACTCATGCAAACCGTGGCTGCGCCCGCTAATAGAATCGAATGGAAGAAGGCGCTTACAGAGCCATCTGCGCCCGAAGAATTGCAGGCAAAGTTTTCAACTGTTCGACATGCCTTTGAGCTTGGTGGGGATGGAGCAAGGTTCATGCAAGATCAGGATAGACTGGAGGCTAAAGAGAGAAGCATCGATCGTTTATTGATAGACATGCCGGGCGAAAACACCTGCAAGGAAAACAAGGATCACTTCGTAAAGCGTAATACAGTAAAAGCACTTTGCTCATCATGTTGTGCGATGGCCTTATTTACAATGCAGACCAATGCGCCTAAGGGTGGTCCTGGTTTTAGGACATCATTACGTGGTGGAGGTCCATTAACGACTCTTGTCCTTGGTGATCAAGGTCACAGCACGCTTTGGCACTTAATCTGGCTTAATGTACTAGAGAGTAACATATTTCTGCGGACCCATGGAAACACGGCACCGATAGCTGAGAGTGATATATTTCCTTGGCTTGGAAAAACCAGGACCAGCGAAAACAAGAATGGAATAGATACTACTCCTGAAGACGTCCACCCTGCGATGGTGTTCTGGGGAATGCCACGTCGAATTAGGTTGAATCTAGATTCGTTGAAGGCGGGTATGTGTGATGTGTGCGGATCATTTGGCCATTTAATTCAAGCATATCAAGACAAGAATTATGGCATGAATTTCACAGGTGCTTGGCTGCATCCTCTTTCTCCGTACAGTTACAAAGACGGCTTACCCATATCTGCCAAAGGACAGCGTGGCGGTGTTAGCTACCGATACTGGCTTGGTTTTGTACAAGAAAATGCGGAAGAACGTCGAGTGCCTGCCCGTATTGTTCACGAATTTCAGGAGAACCGACAACAAAACCTTAAAGATTGGCAATTTCGCTTGTGGGCTTTTGGATTTGATATGGAAGACATGACGGCTCGTTGTTGGTACGAAGCAAAGATGCCTCTGCTTTACATGGAGATGTCTTTGCGAGACGAGTACGAGCACACTGTGGCAGGCATGGTCAAGTCAGCTGCAGAAATTGCAAGGAATGTGCAGATTGCCGTAAAAAAGGCTTGGTTCAAGCGGCCGGGCGAAGTGAAGGGTGACACTTCGTTTATAAGTAATAGTTTCTGGCAGAACACTGAACCAGCATTTTACGAGACGCTGCATAACCTGAAAACAGCTCTTGCATCTGCTGCCGATGGCATGGAGGCTCGTAAAGCATGGCACGCAAGCCTCTGTAAAGAGGCATTGCGACTCTTTGATATCTATGCCCTGGAAGGTCCCATCGAAGATGCAGATCCAAAAAGAATTGTTATAGCACGCCGCAAACTGGAGTATTTCAATAGAAGTAAAACAATTAAGGAGCTTCTGGGATTGCCGGTTGAACAGCAGCCAGCAGGCAAAGCGAAGGAGAAAAGCGGTTAGTAATATGATAAACATGGTTAAAGTTGAGGTTAGGATTTGCACAAGGCGAAAGGAGGTAGCATGAGTTCCTCGTATCTGCGGTTTGACAAAGATTCGCCTGAACTCAAGGCACTAACAGATTGGTGGAGGGGGTTGGAAGATAGCCGTGGCGATCGGGCTGTGCTTCGGCGCTGTCGCAGCCTTGCTGATGTTGTATTTTCACCGGCGTATCATCGTTTACGATGGGCCGTCAGCCGTTTCGGTTCGATTGACGATGACCGTTTGGCCCTTATTGTCGGACTTGCAGCCCGCATCAAGTCAAATAGTGAGGGAAGCTCTATTGCTGAGCAAATGGCAACCGGCAAGGCAGACGGCTACGGCTCTGCCAGGGTCAGCGGGTTACGTTTTCGGCGGCTGTTAAAAGTGCAGGAAAAGGACGACTTATTTACCAGCATGGCTCGAATCATAGCTCTGCTGGGCGGCACGACAAACCTTCAGAGCCTTGCCCAGAGCGTTTACTTCTGGAACGATACGACCCGTAAGCAGTGGGCGTTCGATTATTACTCAAGGGCACCCGAGGAAGCGTAATAGCTTCTAAAGCTGATCCAACTAAATTTCTTATAATTGGAGGAGACTAAAAATATGAGTACATTTGTCCAGTTGCATCTGTTGACCTCGTATCCGCCATCCAATCTAAATCGGGATGACTTAGGGCGACCCAAGACTGCCGTCATGGGCGGCAAGACCAGACTGAGGGTGTCATCACAAAGTCTCAAGCGGGCTTGGAGAACATCAGCGTTGTTTGAGTCTGCATTAGATGGTCATATTGGTAAACGTACTAAGAAAATGGGTTTAGAAGTATATAAAATGCTTTGCGCAAAAGGAGTCGCTGAGAATAAAGCCAAAGAGTTGGCAATTGAAGTCGTAGGATTTTTTGGCGCAACTGAAAATGCAGTAAAGAACAAACCTCTTAAAGAGCTTGAATCGTCACAACTCATTCATTTCAACCAGTCAGAAATGCTTGCACTCAGTGACTTGACAGAGAAAATTGCCAAAGATGCGAAAGTAGATACTGATGATCTTAAGAAGCTGGTTGCGAAAAGATACGATATAGATGTTGCCATGTTCGGCAGGATGCTGACTGGCAAAGAAGTTGTCAAGGTCACCAAGAACACCGAAGCCGCCGTGCAGGTGGCCCATGCAGTCACCGTGCACGAGGTAGCCGTGGAAGACGATTACTTTACCGCCGTCGATGACCTGAACAACGGAGAAGAAGACGCAGGTGCTGCACACATCGGCGAAACCGAGTTCGCTTCCGGTGCATTCTATCTCTATCTATGCATTAATCGAGATTTGCTCGAAGAAAACCTTGGCGGAGATAAGGCACTTGCAAAGAAAGCCCTAACGGCGCTGGTCGAGTCTGCTGCGAAAGTCGCCCCCAACGGTAAACAGAACAGCTTCGCCTCGCGTGCCTATGCATCGTACATCATGGCCGAGAAAGGGGAACAACAACCCCGTTCCCTTTCCGTAGCCTTCCTTAAGCCGGTGCGTGGTGAGGATATCATGAATAAGGCGATTGCAGAACTGGAGGCTAAGCGCGCAAATATGGAAAAGGTCTATGGTCTATGTGCTGCAGGCGATCCCATGATTATGAACGCTGAAACTGGCGAGGGCAGCCTGAACGACATTGCCACTTTCGTGACGGAGTAATCTCATGGAAAAATATCTTATCTTTTGCCTGTATGGTCCATTGGCAGCATGGGGTGATATTGCCGTGGGAGAATACAGACCCAGTTTCGCCCATCCGTCGAAATCGGCTGTTGTCGGTTTGCTTGCGGCAGCACTTGGTATCCATAGAGATAACGTGGAACAGCAGAAGAAGTTAGCTACAGCCTGCTCCTTCGCTGTACGAGTGGACGCGATAGGAACGCTTCTCCGAGACTACCACACCAGCCAAGTCCCGTCGGCAAAGAAGGGAGTTACCCACTATACACGTCGTTCTGAACTTGCCGCTGGCGATCTCAGCACGATTCTTTCCAGTCGTGATTATCGGTGTGATGCAGCCTATACCGTAGCAATCAAAGTTCGTGCTGGAGCGGAGTACACTGCTCAGCAACTTGCTGACGCATTACTAAAACCGATATTTACCCTCTATCTCGGACGAAAATCGTGTCCTTTGGCATTGCCGCTCCAACCACGCGTCGACAGTTTTGCAACGCTTAAGGAAGCATTAGCAACCGTGACTTTAGATGATGACGAATTGCCCGGGGTCGCCCAAGACTCCCATGTCTCTATCTATTGGGAGGAAGATCAGGTCAGCGGGTTCGAATACGAACGTGTGATCACTCGTCGAGATACACCGCTTTCCCGTACACGTTGGCAATTCGGAGAGCGGCGCGAGAATCATTGCACTATACGAAAGGGGGAGTAGACATGTTTTTAAGTGTGATAAAACTTGGTAGGAATATGTCACCCCGCAATGTATTTGACCTAACCAAAGGGGACAGCTACCAGGTGCATCGTCTCATCTGGAATCTGTTCGCCGACAGCCCTGATCGGCGTCGAGATTTTCTCTATCGTCAGGAAACAGTCGATAATCGGCCGACGTTCTACACCGTTTCGGTGCGGAAACCAAGTGTTGTCTGTGGAAGCTGGGAAGTTAAAAGCAAGGAATACCGCCCGAAACTCAGTGCTGGACAGCGCTTAGCTTTCACGCTGCGCGCCAATCCTATCCGCGCCAAAAGGGATGAAGAAAATAAACAGCATCGGCATGATGTGGTCATGGAGGCCAAGGCTCGGTTGCGGGGGAATGATGAGCAAACTCCTCTTCCCGTCCTGATACAGGATGAGGGTAGCAAGTGGCTTTTGTCCCGTGCGGAGAGATGTGGGTTTCAGATTAAACCGGAGCACATCCGTGTGGATGGCTACCAGCAACACCGCTTTTTAAAAGGAAAGGGCAATAAGCAGGTAAGCATCAGCACTTTGGAGTTCAATGGCCTATTGACAGTTATAGACCCTAGCCTTTTTCTCGAAGCACTCTACACCGGCATCGGCCCGGCTAAAGGCTTCGGTTGCGGGCTTATGCTGGTGAGACGGGGATGAACCACGGCCTCCTCGAGTCGTCGAGGGAATCATAATCATAGGGAAGAAAGGCACGGCAATTTAGATAAGCCAACAGTCATGAAATGGGTCGACGGCTAAGGCGCCCGCCTTAGCCGGCAGCAGTGGTCTGTTGCATGAGGCGCGCAAGTCAACAGCTTGTGCTGTCAATTTACCTATGATGGTAGCCTGTCGTGCAATCGGGCTGCGGATTCTTGAGTTTCGCAAAAAGAAATAAGGAGAACGTAGTGCACTGAGAAGAAGAGAAGAGGTGATGACGACTTGACCGAGCCAGTTCTTCCTCCGCTGAAACCCATCCTAATGAAAGATCGAATGTCTGTTCTATTCATAGAGAAGGGAAATTTGGATGTGCTTGATGGGGCTTTTGTGGTAGTGGATAAGACGGGCGTACGTACACATATACCCGTAGGCGGTGTGGCATGTCTTATGTTGGAGCCGGGGACGCGGGTATCGCATGCAGCAGTGACGTTGGCCTCACGCGTTGGGTGTTTGCTTGTGTGGGTCGGTGATGGTGGCGTGCGGCTCTATGCATCGGGTCAGCCGGGAGGCGCACGGGCAGACCGTCTTCTGTACCAGGCGAAGCTGGCGCTGGATGACGACGCACGGTTGAAGGTTGTCCGCAAGATGTACGCCATGCGATTCCATGAAGAGCCGCCTGAGCGGCGAAGCGTGGCCCAGCTTCGTGGGATTGAGGGCGTCCGAGTCCGAAAGATGTATGAGCTTCTTGCCAAGCAGTACAAGGTTGAATGGAAATCCCGTAACTACGACCATACTGAGTGGGGTAGTGGCGACGTCCCAAACCGCTGTCTGAGTTCGGCGAATGCCTGCTTATACGGTATTTGTGAAGCAGCGATCTTAGCTGCAGGGTATGCCCCTGCAGTTGGGTTTATACATACCGGAAAACCGCAGTCGTTTGTGTATGATGTCGCGGATATTTTCAAGTTTGATACCGTTGTACCGGTTGCTTTCCAGATTGCGGCCCGGAATCCTGGTAATCCAGAACGCGAGATCCGCCTTGCATGCCGTGATGCTTTCCGTCAATCGAGGATGTTGCAGCGCATTATTCCGACGATAGATCAGGTACTGGCGGCTGGTGGCCTAGCAATGCCGAAGCCGCCTGATGAGGCTGTTGCGCCTGCAATTCCAAACAAGGAGGGCATAGGGGATGTTGGTCATCGTGGTTGAAAATATCCCGCCTCGCTTGCGCGGGCGCCTGGCTATATGGCTGCTAGAGGTGAGGGCAGGTGTATATGTCGGTGATACTTCGAGACGAGTGCGTGAGATGATTTGGGAACAAGTTGAAAGAGGGGTTGAAGAGGGGAATGCGGTAATGGCTTGGAGTACGAACACTGAGTCGGGCTTTGACTTCATGACGCTCGGCAAGAATCGAAGAATACCGAAAGAAATGGATGGTATCAAATTGGTATCGTTTCTGCCAGAAAACGGGGTTGTTGGTGATGAAGCTGTGATAGGGTAGAGAAAGCGGTTTTATGGCATTGTGCACGGTAGATATCTAATCTCCCAAATTAGACAATGATTTTGAGGAAGCAGAGGTAGTGCGCGGATGAGCCGCTGTAAGGCAAGCGAGCGAACGTACGTTTGCTAAGTTCCCCGCGGGTGCGGGGATGAACCGAAAATTACCGTTACCCCGCTCGATCCCGCAACAAGTTCCCCGCGGGTGCGGGGATGAACCGCGAACCGGCTCGACCGCGATCACGGGCAATCAAAGTTCCCCGCGGGTGCGGGGATGAACCGGTCGTCGATCGTAATGACGAGGCCGGCGATATAAGTTCCCCGCGGGTGCGGGGATGAACCGATTGATCTTTATTTCCAATCCATCACCATCACAAGTTCCCCGCGGGTGCGGGGATGAACCACACGAAACAAGCTCGCTGCGACCGGGCACGGCAAGTTCCCCGCGGGTGCGGGGATGAACCGTCGCCGTAATCGACGTTGCTATGTCGCCGGTAAAGTTCCCCGCGGGTGCGGGGATGAACCGCTTTATGATGTTGGGATAGGGGATAACATGAAAAGTTCCCCGCGGGTGCGGGGATGAACCGACCGAGCAATATGCCGATCACTACGAGGTCGAAAGTTCCCCGCGGGTGCGGGGATGAACCGAGCTTGGCTAGCTCATCAAGGGCGTGTTTACCAAGTTCCCCGCGGGTGCGGGGATGAACCGCAACTCATCGCTCATTTCATCGAGACTGAAAAAAAGTTCCCCGCGGGTGCGGGGATGAACCGCTGCATGATTCGCGAAGCCTGCCCGGTCGAGTAAGTTCCCCGCGGGTGCGGGGATGAACCGGTCGTGGGTTTTTTCGGGCATTAGCGCACCACAAGTTCCCCGCGGGTGCGGGGATGAACCGCGCTTGAGAAGATCTTCGCCGACTCCAATGAGAAGTTCCCCGCGGGTGCGGGGATGAACCGTTGTCAAGCGCAAGCCTTTATTTATGGTTGGCAAGTTCCCCGCGGGTGCGGGGATGAACCGAGCTTCACGAGTTTGCTGCCAGAATGGGACTTAAGTTCCCCGCGGGTGCGGGGATGAACCGTTTATATAGGGCTTTTGATGCTTGCAGATATAAAGTTCCCCGCGGGTGCGGGGATGAACCGGCAGTACATTCAACGGTGTTGTTTGCGATATAAAGTTCCCCGCGGGTGCGGGGATGAACCGCCTTAAGACCGCAATGGAGCAGCAGCCACGGTAAGTTCCCCGCGGGTGCGGGGATGAACCGATGAGATACGCAACGCCGCGCTCGGCGGCAATAAGTTCCCCGCGGGTGCGGGGATGAACCGGTGGTGAGACAGATGAGATACACAGCGAACATAAGTTCCCCGCGGGTGCGGGGATGAACCGGTCCACGAGTCGACCGCTATGAGCCTCATCGAAAGTTCCCCGCGGGTGCGGGGATGAACCGCTTCATGCTAGCGAAGCCGGTCGCCCCGCCAAAAGTTCCCCGCGGGTGCGGGGATGAACCGTCTATCACGCCGGCATGAAGCGAAGAGTTAGGAAGTTCCCCGCGGGTGCGGGGATGAACCGATGAAGGGTTAGAGCTGTCCCCGAAGGGGAGAAAGTTCCCCGCGGGTGCGGGGATGAACCGCAATACTGGCCTGATGCAGCTAACCTATCTGCAAGTTCCCCGCGGGTGCGGGGATGAACCGTTTTGTTCGTCCTGAATATAGGCGACAGATAGAAGTTCCCCGCGGGTGCGGGGATGAACCGTCAGATTTTGAGGTTAAAACCATCGGGCCGAAAAGTTCCCCGCGGGTGCGGGGATGAACCGATGAAGGGTTAGAGCTGTCCCCGAAGGGGAGAAAGTTCCCCGCGGGTGCGGGGATGAACCGGTTATTATTCGGGCAAACACGCGAGCGACCAGAAGTTCCCCGCGGGTGCGGGGATGAACCGTACCGGTCGTGTGGGCGAACGTCAACATGGAGAAGTTCCCCGCGGGTGCGGGGATGAACCGCTAATACCCCCACACATCATCCGCATAGCCCGCAAGTTCCCCGCGGGTGCGGGGATGAACCGCATAGCACAAAATTATCAGATGGCCGGATGCTAAGTTCCCCGCGGGTGCGGGGATGAACCACAAACGTGCAGTAGCCGCTTCTCTGCCCGGCGAAGTTCCCCGCGGGTGCGGGGATGAACCGCGCAGTATTAACCTGCCGTTATACGCTGATGTAAGTTCCCCGCGGGTGCGGGGATGAACCGTACTATAATAGGCATTATGTTAACTTTACCTAAAAGTTCCCCGCGGGTGCGGGGATGAACCGAGCTTCTTTCTGTTATCAAAGACAGACGAGGTAAGTTCCCCGCGGGTGCGGGGATGAACCGGCTAAAAAACTCCCCCACGGTGATTTTGTAAAAAGTTCCCCGCGGGTGCGGGGATGAACCGGACGCGCTGGAAGTTGAGCGCGCGGTAAGGATAAGTTCCCCGCGGGTGCGGGGATGAACCGGTGTCTCGAAATCTAACGCCTTACTATTCAGCAAGTTCCCCGCGGGTGCGGGGATGAACCGAACTCACGCCCATAGCGTCTCTGGATTGCCTGAAAGTTCCCCGCGGGTGCGGGGATGAACCGGCTACGGTCGAGGCGATACTTAACGCTGGCAGAAGTTCCCCGCGGGTGCGGGGATGAACCGAGCCAATATTCCCAGAAGATGGGTTCGGAAATAAGTTCCCCGCGGGTGCGGGGATGAACCGATGTAAGGCATGCGTTCTTCCGCTGTTTCAAGAAGTTCCCCGCATGCGCGGGAACTTGCTATCTTCGGGGTGAACTTTAAAGATATATTTCGCTAGTTTCTCCAGCAATTCAAGGTTCAAATAGCAGTGTCCACTCAGGACACCGTTACCATAATTGTAAATTGCAATGACACGAATTGCCTCACGAAAAAGTACACGAAATATTTTGAAAGCTCTCATCATTTTTTCATGCTATTGGTTGTATGCTTTCTAATCATGTAAACGTCCATTCGGACGAATAACCTAAAGGAGCACAAAAGTATGGACAATTCGCGATTCAGACAGATGTTGAACAAGGTTCCAGAAGTCACGCTTTTCTTCTGGATTATCAAGATCTTATGCACCACAGTGGGCGAGACTGCTGCAGACTTCCTAAACACGAACCTGCATTTAGGGTTGACCAATACGACCTACGTCATGGGCACGCTGTTGCTCATAGTGTTGTCTCTCCAGCTCATGGCCAGGAAGTACATTCCATGGAGCTACTGGCTTGCAGTCGTTCTGATCAGTGTCGTTAGCACGCTGATCACTGATAACCTGACGGACAACTTTGGGATAGCCCTTACGACGACTACCGGCATCTTTGCCGTCGCGTTAGCGGTGACTTTCGCAGTGTGGTATGCGAGCGAGAAAACCTTGTCCATCCACACCATCTTCACGACCCGGCGTGAAGCCTTCTACTGGCTAGCCATCCTATTCACCTTTGCTTTAGGGACTGCAGCAGGTGATCTTGTTGCTGAACGGTTCAGCCTCGGGTACTTAAACTCGGTGATCCTGTTCGCTTCCCTCATCGCGGTAGTTGCTATTGCCTACTTTCGCTTCAGGCTGAACGCGGTCGTGGCCTTCTGGATTGCCTATATCTTGACCCGGCCGCTCGGCGCCTCTATCGGCGACTATTTGTCGCAGACTCGCGGTAACGGTGGTCTTGCTCTGGGGACAACAGTGACCAGCGAGCTCTTTCTCGTCGCAATTTTGAGCTTGGTTACTTATCTGGCCTTCACGAGAAAAGATGCGGTTGTTTCAGAGACCGCATAGGGCAACCTTTATCAACCGCTTAACTTCTACAGTTAAGCGGTTTTTCGCGACCGTGGCACCCCGGAAAACCAGGCGCTTCATCCGGTTTGACCCCCATTCGCCGAGCAGGGTATAGGTGATAGCGCGTGCTGCAAAATACAGCCGGGGCGGTACAACGCTCGAAGGACAAATCAGAACAGCCCTGTCGATTCGACCAGGATTATAAGTTGCATATTTTAAAGCAGCCCACGCGCCAAGAGATATTCCACCTATAATGGCGGTTTGCACGTTGAGCCCACGTAGCGGAATTTGAGCCGCTGCCATGTAGAAGCCCAATCCTGTGCCGCCGTATCACCGCTGGCGACAATAAACGTATCGCGCAGGAACTACGATGCGCTTATTCGGCACAGGCCACCCCGATAGCACCTTATCGTATAAGGCTAAAATCTGTTTTTCACCGTCCGCAGATTTATATATTGACTTGCTTATTTGAATGAGCGCACACAGAAAGCCTTGAAGGCTGTTCTCAAATAAATAGCATAATTGCTTACGTAATACTGCATTGGTATTATTATATTATCGTTAACTTGTTCTGTAAGACAGGAAAGGTCTTATGCAATTTAGCCCGTACACACCAGAAGCGCCAACGAGCGACGTACTGCGGTATTTTCTGCGGTTTCGGATTATTACGTATGCGCTGGTTGTGCTGCTATCTGTCTCGTCGGTTCAGCCAACCAAAATCAGCATACTTATTATTTCCGGATGCTATGTGGCGTTAGTTGTCGTTGCATATCGCTGGCTTCTCAGCACGCAGACCAAGACCACGATTTTTATGCTTGTAGATATCGCAGTGGCGTTCGTATTTCTTACGGCAACAGGAGGGTACAAAAGCCCTTTTTACTTTTACAGTTTCTCGCCGCTTCTGGTGGGAGCGTTTCTAGGTGATTATGCAATTGCTGTTTGTCTTGCAATCGCGCAACCCCTGCTATTTGCCGTATCTCTTCACCTAAATGGACATACCATCCCAAACATTCAGGCTATAGGTGACCAGCCTATATCCAATTATTTCTTCTATATAGCAACTGCGCTTTCGGTAGCTTATCTTGCGGATGCCGTTGAAAAGCTTAGGCGATCGAAACAAGCGCGCGAGTTGGCAGCGGAAGAATTAAATAATGCTATTAGCAATCTCTTGGTGCGTGCAAGAATGCATGGGCTATCGCAGCGCGAGGCAGAGGTTCTAATACACCTCGCCGACAGCAAAGACACCCAACAAATCGCGCAACTTCTCGAGCTTTCCCCGGCGACGGTACGAACATATATGAGGCGAATTTACGAAAAGCTTGGAGTGGCATCAAAACATAAAGCGCTGGCAAGAATACTCAGTACCGGTGAAGCGGATGGGTAATACTCTTATTGCAACTATCTTTGGTATTCGTGCCATTTGCCTTATCAACGTCTTAATCATCGCGATTTTCGGCACGAAACCGGGTCCCGTGTACCTTTTCGTGCTGATTATTCTTTATAATGTGTTGCTATTTCTCGTCTGGAATTCAAAAAAGGATTCGTTCCAACCGGGTATTTGGTTTATCTTAAGCGACGTGTTTGTTTCGGCTATCGCACTGTGGTTAAGCGGTAGCACGTCGAATAGCCCATATTTTCCGTATGTGTTCACCAGCCTCATGGTAGTGGGTTCGTTTTCAAAGCTGTGCACCAGCTTCCTGATTACAGTATGGTTTGCGTTGCTCTTCACGGCGGGCCTCCTGAAGGCTGGCTCAATCGTAGCAATGATAGCCCGCAATAATATGGATACCTTGATCGGTAATTATATTGCCTTTTTCTTGGTATCGTTCTTTTTCGGCTATCCGGCGTCGATCATACGCCAGGCGGAAGAAGCTGGCCAGATGGCTGGACAGGCGCGAGCTTCAGCTATGGAAATTCGTATGCTTTCCGATGAGCTGCGGTGCGACGCGTTGCTAACACCGCGTGAAAAAGAAATTGCCAGATTCCTCTGTCGGGGGATAGCAGCCAAGGACATAGCCAAGGAGTTATTCATTGCTGAGTGCACGGTTAAAAACCATAGCCGCAATATTTATAAGAAGCTCGGTATTAATAATCGCGTATCGCTCATGTTACTCTACGAGAACGGGGAAGGTTGAAGCTGCCGGCTGAAGGAATCGCCGGAAAGGGCAATCGAGAAGGTGCTTCCTTTACCAATGTCGCTCATCGCCCAAATGCGTCCGTTGTGGGCTTCTATGATTTCCCGGCTAATAGATAAGCCAAGCCCACTTCCGCCTTCGTTGCGCGAGCGCGATGTATCAACACGGAAGAACCTATCAAATATCCTGGTTAAGAGCTCTGCGGGAATCCCAGGTCCGCTATCTTGCACGGTAAGCCCGGCTTCGTTGCCGGCTTGCCACGTCGAAATCAAAACCGAGCCACCCGGGTGCGAGTACTTCACAGCATTTTCGACCAGATTTGTGATGACTTGTTCTAAATACTCAGAATCAGCCACCACCATAGTGCGGTCTCCGGTTACCTGGATACTGATATTTTTTGTTTCCGCCAGAAACCCCATACTGTACGAAACTGTTTCGGAAAGCCCTTTAATATCTACCGGTTTTTGTAGGAGCTGCAATTTACCCTCGTCAATCCGGGCCAGCGTTAAGAGGTTCTCCACTATTCGTGACATCCTATCGACCTCTTCGCGGGCGCTCTCTAATGTCTCCACAGCTTCGGATTGAAGCCCTTCTGAGCCCAGGCTTATGTCGATCTCCGACCGCATGATCGCAAGCGGTGTGCGCAGTTCGTGGGAAGCATCGGCTATAAAGCGTCGCCTTTCTTCAACGCCGTGCTGCAATCTATCGAGCATACTGTTAAGTGTGGCGGCAAGCGTACCGAGCTCATCAGTTTTTACCGGTGTTTCAATTCGCTCATCGAGCTGATTTACGCCGATTTCCGCAGCCTTCGACGTTATCTGAAGCACCGGCAAAAGCGCCTTTCGTGCCAGTAGCCAGCCTCCGATACCGGCTGCCACAAGAGCCGCCGGACCTGATATGAGCAGCAGGATGAGAAGACGGTGGATTGAATTGTCGGCGCTCTCGGTTGAAGTCCCGACGACGATCACCCTTGAGTCCGCTTGCAAGGGGATTTTTACAGCAAGAATTCGAAATTTCTCCCGGTCCTTTCCGAGCAATGTAGTTCGAAGAATTCGGTGCCCGGTCAGCGCAAGAGCTAGTTCGCTCTTGGATATCATGGGGCGTATAGTTGCGGCATCGCTGGAAGATTCAAGAACAGTTCCATCTAATGAGAGCAACTGTGCGGCAAACTCACCCTTTGATTTGAGGATTAGCGAAGGCGCGTTTACATCTAGAAACTCACCCGCGCCCTGTCCGCTGAGGCCAAGTGAGATTTGGGCGGTCCTTGAAACCAGTGCTTGATCGATGCTCGCATAAAGACCGCTCTGCAGCCTTGTCAGCAGAAAGATGCTCCAAGCAGCTAGGATTACCGCTAGTAAGATTACATACCATATTGTTAGCCTTGATTTTATGGGAAGGCTCAAACTGACGACTCCAAAATGTAGCCCACACCGCGTACGGCGCGAATAAACGGGGTGTCGAACGGTTTTTCTAGTTTTTTCCGCAGGTAGCCTATGTATACATCGACCACATTCGATAAACCGTCGTAGTTATAATCCCAGACATGGTCAAGGATTTGTGTACGCGTAACAACCTCATCGGGGCGGCGCATGAGAAACTCCAGTAAAGCAAATTCACGCGATGAAAGCTCGATCATCCGGCCGGCCCGCGATACCGAGTGCGCGGCCGGGTTTAGGACAATATCGGCAAAGGTTAGAACGGCTGGCCGTTCTTGTGGACCCCGCCTAAGAAGTGCTCTCAAGCGTGCAAGCAGTTCTCCGAAAGCAAACGGTTTTACCAAATAATCATCAGCGCCGACATCGAGGCCTTTAATGCGATCTTCAACCGCATTTCTGGCCGTCAACATGAGAACTGGCGTCCAACAGCCTTTCTCGCGAAGTTCTTCGCAAATTGAAAAACCATCCTGACCTGGCAGCATAATATCGAGCACAATGGCATCGTACTCTCTCTCAAGTGCCCAGAATAGCGCGTCGTTGCCATCCGCGGCCACATCAACAGCATAGCTTTCGCGTTCCAACCCTCTGCAGATAGAGCGGGCCATCTTTAGTTGATCTTCGACAACGAGAATACGCATTTGTCTCCCAATGATATGTTTTCATGTGTAGTATGTTCTCCCTTTGATGAGAATTCAATGAGAATATAAAAATAGTTTCTGAACTCTCATCGTTGCTTTCTTTGTCGGGGTTATAGCTTCAGCGATCGTTGGTTACTTAAGCATTAAGTATTTGATCAAATATCTACAAGAGAAAAGCTTTGCTGTGCTTACGGCATATCGTCTAGTACTCGCTGTCATCATAGTAGCGCTCGTTATTGCAGGTATACGGCAATAGTTAAAGAGCACTTTTCGTTTTCATCGTAGCTTCATCATTCCTGAGTACAATTGAGTGGATAGGTGTTGGGATAATGACTCTCTTGGTAAGAGGTATTACACAAGTAACCATGCGCAGATTATTAGCTGTCTCTATAGGCAAACTGATCATATTTTTAAGCCGCCTCTTAAAAAGAGGCGGTGGTTCGGCTTGTTCTGGTTTGGTCGCTTTAATAATAGATCCTAATCTCATCGCCGGGATATCAAGAAGATTACCTGGAGGAGCAATAGTTGTAACCGGAACTAATGGTAAAACAACCACAGCCAAGTTTTTATCGGAGATATTAGAGCGATCGAACCTTCGGGTAATTACCAACCGTAGTGGTTCCAACTTGGCTCGCGGTATAGCAGCTACGCTTATTGAACAATCTTCTATTTGGGGGTGGCCTAAAGGTGATATTGGTTTGTTTGAGGTCGATGAAGCTACAATGCCGGAAGTAGTGCCGGCGATTAATCCAACGTTTGTTTTGGTGACAAACCTTTTTAGGGATCAACTGGACCGTTACGGAGAACTCGATAAAACCGCCGGTACGATTGCCGGCTCCTTCAAGTATTTGAAAGAGGCAACAGTAATCTTGAATGCCGATGATCCACTTGTAGCTTCGCTTGCTAAGGACGTATCGAGCAATATTAAAACCGTTTACTTTGGTTTGGAAGATAACGAGCAATTTTCATCGTCAGGGGTTTCGCTAGAGAGCAGTGAGTGTGTTTTGTGTGGCCATGAGCTTAGCTATAAGAAACGCTATTTTGCTCAGATGGGTGACTACAAATGCCCTCACTGCAATTTCTTACGGCCGGAACCGTTGTATGTTGCTTCAGAAACCATCCTGCAAGGCATCACAAAATCTACCAGCAGCTTTTCTGATAAAGACAACTCTATAGCCATTAGTTTAAATCTCGCCGGAATTTTCAACATTTACAATGCTCTAGGTGCTTATAGCATTGCAAAAGCCTTGGGGATTGCAGATGAGCTCATTAAACAATCCCTGGAAATGACGACGGCTGCTTTTGGGCGAATGGAGAAGCTGCAATTTAAAGGAAGAACAGCCTGTCTTCTTCTTACCAAAAACCCCGTTGGCTTAACTCAGTTAATCGAAATCTTAGCAACAGATAAGGAAGCGAAAAACTTTCTATTCTGTTTGAACGACAACCTTGCCGATGGTACTGATATCTCGTGGATATGGGATGCCGATATCGAAGCCTTGGATAAAGATTTCAAGACGATTTTCTGCTCGGGTAGTAGAGCTTACGATATGGCACTTCGCCTAAAGTATGCCGGTCTTGATGTTGGGAAAATCGAGGTTATACAGGAAATCGTGCCCGCCTTTGAGAAAGCGGTCGAAGGGCTCAATGAACATGAAACCCTCTATGTTCTACCAACGTACACGGCGATGTTGGAGATTCGCAATTATTTAACGAGAGCCGGCATAGTTGCCGGTTTCTGGGAGATGAAGTTATGAAAATCAGGATATGCCACCTTTATCCGGATGCCATGAACCTTTACGGGGACCGTGGCAACATCATATCTATCGCCAAACGATGCCAGTGGCGAGATATCAAAGTAGAGGTTGTTAACGTCAATCTCGGCGACAGTGCCGATTTCAATGATGTTGATATTATATTCTTCGGTGGCGGTCAAGATAGAAGCCAGGTTTTAGCTTCAAGAGACTTGATTGCTAAGGGACCGGCAATAACAGATGCCATTGAATCGGACGTAGTAGCTCTTACCATCTGCGGTGGATATCAGCTTTTCGGCAAGTATTTTAAGACGGGCGAGGGGACCGAAATTCCCGGAATCGGTGTTTATGATGCTATAACTATTTCTTCCAATAAACGAATGATCGGCAATATTTCGGTTGATTGTCGGCAAACAAGCTTGAGTTGGCCGAGCACCAGCAGTTTTAGCCAATTGGGTGAAGCGGGCGTCGTCCTAGTGGGCTTCGAAAACCATAGCGGTAAAACATACCTTGGTGAACGATGCGGTTACCTGGGGCATGTTATTCGGGGTTATGGCAATGATGATACCGGCCATCTTGAGGGTTGCCGGTACCTGCGCGCTTTCGGAACCTATCTTCATGGACCGCTACTGCCAAAAAACCCGTGGTTCACCGATTATTTAATCGCTATGGCCCTCCAACATCGTTATGGGACAGAACACGAGCTAAAAGTTCTCGATGACACAATTGAGAATGCAGCTCATTCGGTGGCCATAAATAGAACGTATCGCTAGAACTTAAATACGCCATCTACCATAAATACTTCCTCGGCTGGTTGCTTAGCCAAAATAAGGCCCCGCTAAATAAACAGGGCCTTATTTTGTAGCATTATACTCGTCTAGCTTTGTTCCTGACGCGGCTTGTCAAATAAATCATTTGCCCTGTGATTCTTGCGTGAAGGCTTGGTCAAATTGAAGATTGTTTGCGGGTTTTCGGGGGATTTAAAGAACTCCTCGGGGCTATACGCGCGGTACTTTTTGCCGTTACTCTCTAGCGTGATTCTCATCCGTCGCTCCTTTCCATAAAATAAAAAAAAGACATGTTCACTCTGTTCTTTAAGAGCCCCATATCCTTCTCAGCTTACTAACGAAGCATCTATATCACTATTATACCACATTTGTGGCTTTTCCAGCTGAAACACAGTAAGTAACCTGAAAATAAAAAACCTGCTGTTACCAGCAGGTTTTTACGCTGAAAATATATTTAGATTATCCAACAACAGTGACGTTGGACGCGCGAGCGCCTTTAGCCTCCATCTGGACTTCAAACTCAACTTTCGCGCCTTCGGCAAGAGTCTTAAACCCATCGCCATTGATTGCTGAGTGATGCACAAAAACGTCTGGTCCACCATTTTCCTGGCTAATAAAACCAAAGCCTTTGCTGTCATCAAACCACTTTACAGTACCTGCTGACAATACATTCACCTCCTAGCGTCTTAAGACTTTAAGCTTACGACGCTAGGCTAGTGCGCTGCATAAAAGTTCACGACATAGACCAAAAAAATAAGAGCTCATCTAATAACGAACTCCCATTTACGAATTCACGTCTTAGCTTGGTTAAGTATGACCGATATTCTTATTTTTGTAAAGTTCTTTGTGGCTAGACCTTTGCTGTCATATATGCGCGAATCGGTGGTTAACGGTGGGACGCATATCAAAATGGCTGGTGGTTGATAAGATAGGTCTTTAGACCGGCAAAATAAATTATGCGAAAAAGCCCTCACCTAATTTATGAAGGCTTTTTCTGCCACATGGCTCACAGCGGGGCTCGTTATTAGTGACGAGCCATTGTTTGACACGTTATGCCGAGCGTTTCTTTACCTCGATAACCGCCATGTCGCTTGCTGTTGCCCTGGTCGATATTACTGAAAGGCCGCTGTCTTCCGCAAGTCCTGCCATCTGCTCGACCGGCTCGTTCATGCGCTCCGGGTTGACAATAACGGTTGCCTCCTGGCCTTCTCCAAGCTCGTCGGAAATCTTATCAAATGTGTTCTCAAAAAAAGCTTCAGGGTCGGGGCCGTACTGCATGTTTCTCAGGTCATAATGTTCAGGCGCCAATACAATCACTCCCTAGTTACGAATTGCTTGGTTACAGTGTTTTCAAATATGCTATAAGATCGTTTAGGTCCTGGTTAGACATTTTATAATGCGGCATGCCTTGCAAGGGATCTCCCTTTTCGTCTAAACCACTTGTTATCGCTCGTTTGATACGGGCATCGGTAAAGCCGCTCTCTTTTAATGCACCATACGTGATGTTGGGGCCGATGCCGCCTTTTCCGTTGGCGCCGTGGCAATTAGCGCACGCACCAGAGCTTCTAGCTTTGCCTCCGGTAAACGTGATTTTATCGTGCGAACTTTTCCCGTTAACAAAGATGTCTCTACCGTTGCTTACAGATCCCGTTGCACCGGATGATGTGGTTGAGCTGCTACTTGCTGAAGTCACAGTGCCGCCTGAGCTTGTGGTTGTAGTCTGGCCTGCGACCGTAGTTGTTGTTGCTCGCGCTCGGCTTCTCGATGTGGTCGAGGTTGAAGGGCAACCTGCCGCAAGCAAGCTTAAGACGCAGATGGCAATTAACGCGAATACCGTTGTGTTTAATCGTTTCATAAAACCTCCCGAATATGCATAGCTTTGGCCCGGCGTATAGCAAGCTCGCATAGCGTGTTGTGTACCTCAGGTTGTCAGCTTGCCGTAATACGAGGCTTTAGGTGGATTATTCCCAACGCGCGTCATCGCTACCTCGCGATACTAAAAAAGCTAAAATATCTGCGAGAAGTTTATAAAACCCCAAGTGACGAATATTATGCGCCTCGCTCTACCGGCAGACCAAAGGGCAACATTGTTGCGTCTACCGAGTATGTTTCGTGCAACCATAAAAGCCACAACCTGCTTCGTCCTCTCAACAGGCTTTCTGTGATAAAATAGTATAGGAATACACTCTACAAGTGTAAGTAGTTGACGGGACAGTCAAAGGAGATAGTTTTGAGACGTTTCTTTGTGTGCTGTTTAGCAATAGTGTGTGCGCTTGCGATAGCTGGCTGTATTCCTAAGGAAACCGCTAAGAAGCAGAAACTCCCCGTATATAACCAAGGTATGGAACAGAAAGAGCTTGACACCATCGCGCAAAAAGCCGGAGAACAGGCAACGAGAGAAGCAAGGGGCGAGGCGGTAGCGGGTGCTTCTTGGGCAGAAACCGCGGCTCTTGCCGATATCGGCCGCGTAATAATCGAGACAAATAAAGGCAAGATTGTCTTGGAAATGCTTCCCGGAAAAGCCCCGAAAACGGTCCAGAACTTTGTGAAGCTGGCCAATAAAGGATTTTACAACGGCACTAAGTGGCATATGGTTGTACCTGGAAAGATAATTCTAGGCGGCGATCCATTAACAAAAGATAAGAAGCTTGACAATGATGGCAGCGGTGGCCCTGGGTATACGATTAAAGCAGAATTCAGCGACGTCAAAAATATCAGAGGAGCCATCGGTATGGTACGCGGGAATGGCCCGGACACTGCCGGCAGCCAGTTCTATATTATCCTTTCACCTATGCCGGTGCTCGATGGTAAAACTACGATTTTTGGTCAAGTTGTCGAAGGTCTAGACATCTTGGACAAAATCAAAGCCTACGATACGGTAAACAAAATCTACGTCGAACAACCTTCCCAATAATGGCTGCCCGGACATTCGGGGAAAAAATAGCAAGCTTCTTTCGTGTCTGACATCATCAAAGTAATGCCTGCATGATGGTTGGGCTAACAGCAATCGGGGAAATAGGTTTGTAATGACGTCGACACAATCAATTACCTTGAGGTGAACTTGTGGGAGAAGGCATACCGTCCGCTGATATTCAGATTACCAACAATTCTTTTCAGTCGCCGGTTATCAAGGTTGCCCCGGGGACCGAAGTGATTTGGGTCAATAATGATTTAACACCTCACACGGTAACCGCCGACGATGGCTCTTTTGATTCAGGTGTTATTAATGCGAATGTAGTCTTTAGCCATAGGTTTCAGAATAAGGGTATATTTAGGTACCACTGTGAGATTCATCTCCACTCGCATGGAGAGATCGTCGTCGAGTAATATTAAGACCCTGCCGGGCAGGGTCTTAAATTGTGTATTAATACTGGTAGCAGGGGATTAAGCTATGCCGCTAGACTCCCAATATCCTGAATGAACCTGTCTATCTCGATGGCAGGCATCGTTAGTGTTCGTATTGTTCCCCGCGACCCAAGCTCGGTAGCCATTTTTACCATCGTATCGTTGTCGGGCGCGTCGAGAATATTTACAAAATCATACGTCCCCATAAGCGCATACTGATCAACAATCTTAACCCCGAACTTCTCGGCGACTTCTTGATTCACTTCTTTGAGTCTATTAGGGTTTTTCTTAAGAGTTTCCATACCTTCATCCGTTAACTTGCTGAGCATGACAAATTTCACTATTTCCACCTCCTTTATTTAGTTCTACCCATCTTTCCCGGATGCAGTCTCGGAATATAAAGGGAATTGTTTACAGAATCGATATTCTGGATAAGTATAAGTAACCATGTTGTTGGAGGGGGAGTGCTTATGATCAAGACTATTGTTAAACTTACCGCCAGCATCTTCATAGCGCAGGCGGCAGGTGCTATCGGCGGCCTTGTAACCGCGCCTGCCATTACGACATGGTATCCAACGCAACGAAAACCCCCGTTTAATCCACCAAACTGGATATTTGGTCCCGTGTGGACCATCCTTTATACGCTTATGGGGGTCGCTTTGTATCTCGTTTGGCGAAGAGGCGATGAGGCTCCCGAGATGAAGCCGCAAATCAACCGGGCAATCACGATCTTCGGCATACAACTCGGTCTTAACACCCTCTGGTCGTTTCTTTTCTTCGGTTTGAAATCGCCGCGCTACGCGTTGGCTGAAATCGGGTTCTTATGGGCGAGCATTCTCGCAGCTATTATCATGTTCTTTCCGATCTCCGCAGTGGCGGCAATCCTTCTCATACCATATATCCTGTGGGTGAGCTTTGCTTCAGTGCTCAACTACTACATATGGCAGCTTAACAGGTAGCATCCAGTATAATCAGCGGGCGAGGGCGGCATGCGCTTTGGCATCGTTTCACCCTTCTATTCTGCGACCAATATGTCGATCGCAAGCGGTACACCCCGACCGGGGGCAAGCTGCAGTGTAATCGCTTTGTGCCGGCAGTGTGTCGCGCAAACACCGCACCCCATACACACATTTTCCGTAATCTTTACGGTTTTCTCAGTAGCTTCAATCGCGCTAAAAGGGCATATCGATTTGCACGCACCGCAGGTTCTGCATTTTGATGCATCGACAACCGGAAGGTATCCAGAGTGTGCAATTCTAGGAACGCCCCGTAAGAACGATTGCATTCCCAAGCAACAGCACGAGCAGCAATTGCAGATGGCGTAGAAGCGCCCGTGCATGACGTCTTTGAACCACGCGGTATGTATGTGGCCGCGCTCGTTTTCTGCATCGAGTATCGACAGGGCTTCGGTGCGTGAAACATACCGTGTTTTTGAGGGTTGGTGATCGATGACAAAGCCGGCAAAAGGTTCTCCGACAACGAGGCAGACATCACGCGGCTCGCACGCCTTTTCTTTCTGCGCGCGGCAGGGACAATCTAGAACAGCGATGCGTTGCTCGCCGCTCTGCAAAATAATATCACGAGCGACCGGATGGGGGATGACATGCTCGATGCCGGTGAGCTCGATAGGCCCGTTTACCGTAATCAGCTTGGTCGCATCTTCGTTGGTCATGATTTTACCGTGGTATGTATCGGCAGACTCAGCCCCCCGAACTCTTCGCGCAAGCCACGTCCAGGTAGCCGGTTTCAAATAAAGATGAGTTGCCGCGCCGTAGATATATCCCTCAAATTTTTTTGGGACCGGCATTGGTGAGAGAGACCAGTATTCCCTGGTCGAGCGCCTCGGCAAAATCCGCCGTTCCATTTTCAACCATGAGAAGAATATAATGGCTATCAATAGTAACACGGCATAGGTGAGCTTCTTCATGAAGCGATTGTTCTTCCAGTCAACAGGTTTTGCTTAAAATATCATTACAGTATTGTTTTCCCCACGGTGTTCTCTATTCCCTCTGGGCGCGGTTATGTCTTACAATTGGGCTCGAAGGAGCTTTATGGAATCTTACTGGCCAAATAGGGAATCAAGAGAAGACTTCGAAATACATGTATTTATCGATGCGTACCGCAAATTGCCGCACGGTCGTGAGCTCGAGATTGTTGCGAGACGTGATAAGCCGGATTATTTCCTTAAGGATACGCATTCGAGTTATCGGGTTGGTGTTGAGCTTACCTCAGTCTACCTCAACGATAAGGCAGACCAGTACGATAAACGCTACCCGCTGATCTTATCCGTGTATGTAAACGAATACGTCGCGTCGCTCATCGACGGACGGGAGTGGCAGGATTTTATAACGGTCAACAAGCCTGTTTTCAATCAAATCACCCCGTTTTTTGAAGTCGTCTTTACGAGCCTCCCGAACGATAATGTTCTCTCCGTTCGACAAGAAGATCACATTTGTATGCCCGACAATAAAGCCTAAACACCCTTCTATGTATGACGTAATTAATTAGCATTAAATTGGGAAATAAAGGTATAGACAATCTCTAACGCAATACCGGTCAGTATCCGGGCCGCTTGGTTGCGTCAACTGCGAAAACCGTTTCAATTTGCGCGGTCGACTATAAAATTCTGTCATGTCGCCGTATAATTATGGAATCGGCTTATCGACACCAATAATTACGTCAGATTCACAGCACGAGTGTGTGCAGCCGGTATGATGAACGTTTTGTCGATTAAGTAAAGGGATGGTTATGGATCGAGTGAACAAATCCGAGGACTTAATTACGCAGCTTATCGCGTCAATCATCAACAATAGAAAGCATGCATTTCTAGGGAACGGCCTGGTACTCGCTTCAAATATTGAGAGAGTCTATGGAGACGGATCATACGAATCCGAGGTGTATGTGCTTCTGAAGTGCGAAGGGGACGTATTGGAGCTCTACCCCGTACAAGTGGTTTTAGCTTTGAAGGACGAAGAGCCGATCGTATACGTCGATGAAGATAACCGGGTTGGTCTAGAAAAAGAAATCTGCACTGAAATTGATCAATGGCAAGAAAAATATTTGGCAAAGACTAGTATTTAATTTTGCTTGAAGGCATTAGTTTATTGAGAGCCGCCTGAAGAGGTACGACTTTTTCTGTAGGTGAGTTATGCAAAATCACACGCCTAATAACACCGATGTAGAAGTACGCTGCTTTGGTGTTTTACGAGAAATATCCAACCAAAGAGGGTGGCCCTTTCCACTGCCATATGCGCTTGACCGCGAATGCTCCGCAATTGAATTGGCCGAGGCACTTGCGATCCCGCTTGAAAAAATCGAAGCGGTCTTCGTTAATCATCATGCAATGCCGCCGCCAGAAGCCCGCGTAAAACCGGGTGATCGCATTACTCTCCTACCGCATGGCATGCCGGGCCCATACCGAGTACTTCTTGGAATCGTTAAGCTTCCGGGAGAGCAACAAACATAGGTTTGAGTTGTGGTTGATAAAGCCCTACTTCACTGAGGGTTTGTGTTTCGCTAAACTTGTGTATAGTTATAGTATTATCCTAGTTTAACGCCCAGTCGTTTATTGTGTTACACATTACATTGGAGGTAGAAGATACGTGAAAAAGGAGATCAAAGCCAGTAAGCGGGTGCCTAAAATCGGCGTAAACGGGCTAAGCGCACTTGAAGCCGATATTATGAACATTGTCTGGGAAAATGACACGATAACAGTACGAGATATCCATGAGGTCATCCTATCACAAGGCTATATTCCGTACACTACAGTCATGGCAACCATGAATAATATGGCACAAAAAGGCCTGCTGCGACAAAACCGTAACAGCAAAGCTTATCTGTATTCGGCTGCCATATCGCGTGATGCTATGGCAGAGTCGATAGTGGAGACCGTAGTCAATAGGGTGCTCGGCGGTGTGTCGACCCCGATCCTCTCGTATCTGCTGGATATGCCTAAGGAAGAAGACATCGAGAAAATACTCAAATTAAAGGACGAGCTCAACCAGAGCAATTAATGGCACTGCAGCTGGATATAACAGAGCCCTGCTTAATTAAGCAGGGCTCTGTTATATCGGATTCTAGCGCCGGTGTTATTAAGCTGCGTAAGATGGTTGCCGGAGAAAAATTGCATGAAAAAACTAAGCTATATTTTGTTGGCGTTGGTTCTTGGTTTATTGGCAAGTACCTTTGCATATTTTGAGAACAATAGCCTCGTGGAGACCAATTTGCAGCTTTGCTCGCATACTCTACCTGCCTCTTTTAACGGATATAAGATAGTGCAGATATCCGATTTGCACAACATACGATTCGGCGAGCACCAAAGCGCAATCCTGGCGCGCATTCGGGCCGCTAACGCCGATATTATTGTGGTTACCGGCGATTTAGTGTACGACCGCCCCTATGGCGAGGCGGAAGGGTTGGAGTTTATGCGCAGGGCGGTACGTATAGCGCCCGTCTATTTCATAACCGGTAACCATGAATGGCAATCGGATAGGTTTTACTCACTCGAACCGAAGCTCAGGGCTGCAGGCATACATGTACTGCATGATGAGCATGCGGTTATCCGGCGCGGCGCCGAGTATATTATCTTAGCAGGCCTTGATGACATCACAAAAGGCACGCATAAGGGCGATCAGCTTTTTGCTGACGACTATCATGAAGCCATCCTCTCAACAAAACTCGATCGGGCGCTTGCCGGCACAAGCCCCAATACTTTTACAATTCTGCTTTCTCACCAACCCCAGTTCTTCTCGGTGTATGCCCGGCATGGTATCGATCTTACATTTTGTGGGCATGCGCATGGCGGGCAAATCCGCCTACCGTTTATAGGTGGTTTATATGCACCGGGCCAAGGGCTATTCCCCAAATATACGACAGGTATGTACCGCCTCGCTAAGTCCTCGATGGTTGTAAGCAGGGGCCTTGGCAATAGTATTTTTAAGTTGCGGGTTTTCGACCGTCCGGAGATTGTAGCATTGACGCTTGAAAGCCAGCAACGATAGCTTGCACGGCCAGGTCCGATCTCCAACGATTGGCGTTGTTACATATAACAACTTTTATGGAATACATATTAATGGTATGCTTAGCAATATATTGTTAACATTTGACTGCTTTAATGCCCCGGCGCACCAAAGAATGCCCAGCTGTATCATCATATTTGCCAGGACACACCGTGAGAAGGGACCTACAGGTGAAGAAGTGATCGGGTATTAGCAAGAAATTAGCAGCCATTTATTTAATTGTCGCGCTCCCGCTTATTGCGATCGCCTGGCTTACGCATGTAAATTGGTACAACGCAGGTTTGCAGAGCACACTGCAGGAGCGGCATGAAATCGCGCATCTCACCGCTATGAGCTTTGCTTCTTTTACAAGAGAACTTGGCATGGCTATGAAGCTGGTTGGCGATGATATTCTGAGCGACCACAAATTCTCGCCTGCTGTCAAGCTCGCCCTCCAGCAGCTCACCGATAACTATCCGGTTGATTATGCCCTGGTAACAGATGCGACCGGTACCGTTACAGCTTCGACAAATTCACAACTCATCGGCCAAGATTTCTCGCATGATGCTGTATTTACAAAGCTGCGCGCGAGCGGGGAGTTAAATAGCATAGAACCGGTCGAGCTTGGTGGCTACCCGGCCGGTTTTCATATTTCACGGGCGCTACGGGACAGCACGGGCGAACTCATCCTAACGGTAACTTCATTTGTAAATCTGGCGAAGCTGCACGACACGTTACCGGTATTGGTAGAGGACGGCGAAACGCACATCGTTGATTCCAACGGACGCCTGGTTTTCTTAAGTACAAACGCAAACTACCCGCTCACCAAGCCACTTTGGAACAAATATAGCTTTGTAAGGGATGCGTTGTACGGGCGGGAGGTATTTCGTGCTGACTTTATAGACCCGCTCAAGGGCAAGGAAGATCTAGTCTCTGAGGTACCCATTCCGGGGATCGGATGGGCGGCCGGATCTGACATAACTGTTGATAGTGCGCTGGCGCCAATTCGCACGAGCGTTGAGTCCTCAGCCGTATTTGCCCTTTTAGCCCTGTTTGTTGCTTTTTTCATCAGCACATGTTTTGCACGCCGTATTACCGGGAGCATATCGACTCTTGTGGATGGGGCAAAGGTCGTTGGTGAGGGATATTTTACTGCGCCCATTACCGTGAAAACTGGTGATGAGCTTGAAGAGCTGGCGTTATCGCTTGATAAAGCGCGGTTGAATCTAAAACGTCGCGATGAGCTTAGCAGGGCTTTGAGCAATATTAATACCACAATCAACTCGATGCTTGATTTTGACAAGATCATCGAGCGCGTGCTTGTTGATGCCGCTCAGTCTTTAGGGTTTGAAGCCGGCATGATTCTTTTACGTTGCGGCAATCAGTGGGTCGTACGGTATCTCTATGGGTTTCCTGATGGACATGTCGGGCCTTATCTGACTATGGACGAGGCAAAGACATCGACATTGGTAGCACAAACGAAAGAGCTTGTGTTTATTGGCGACGTCGAGTACGATGATCGGTGCAACCGAGAGCTCTCTAAAAAGCATGGGTTCCGGTCAAAACTTGTTATACCGCTTATCGTAAAAGGGGACGTAGTAGGAGTTGTACACTTTATAACCATGAGCTCCTTAATAGCTCTCTCTGAAATCCAGTTGGATTTTGCTACAAAGCTTGCAACCGCCGTATCTCTTGCACTTGAAAACGCCCGGCTTTATGAGATCGAGCGAAATATTGCCGATATTTTGCAGGAATCGCTCTTGACTTTGCCGGCAAAACTTGAAGGCATAGAATTTAAGAGTCTTTACAAATCCGCTACCGAGGTGGCTCGTGTGGGGGGCGATTTCTATGACCTGTTTGCGCTCGGACACAAGCGTATCGGTATAATCGTTGGGGATGTCTCGGGTAAAGGACTCGAGGCATCAACCATCACATCTATGATAAAAAACATTATTAAAGCTTACGCATATGATAATGATTCACCGGCTGCAATTATAGCAAAGGCTAACGAGGTTACCGTCAAGTTGTTGGAGCCTTCATTATTTGTAACAGCATTTTTTGGGATCCTGTCACTGGAGACGGGCGAGCTTACCTATTGCAGTGCCGGGCAGCCGCCTGCGCTTGTACGCCGGGCAGGATCGAGTATCGAGGCTTTAGATGAAATGTCGCCGATCATCGGTGCGTTTGCCGATGTTCCATACTCCGAAGCCACCATCAGCCTCGAGGCCGGCGACATTCTCGTTGTTTATACCGATGGGGTTGTCGAAGCGCGTAAGCAGGGTGAGTTCTATGGTGAGCAGCGCCTGGAGGAACTTATGCGTGAAACAATATCATATGCCGTTAGTGAAATCCCCAGTGCGATTTTTGATAGCGTTATCGACTTTACCGGCGGCGAGTTCTCGGATGATATGGCAATTCTTGCGGTATCTTTTAGCGAGCGCACACCTTAGAACAACTTAGTTCGGCACGAAAAGGAGCGCATTTGCAATCGGACGTTCGCTACCGTCGCTCGGATAATTACGGACGGCGCCGTTAAAGTAGAGCTCCGAGGAACCACCGCTATCGAAACTCATTGCGTTGATAGCGCCCCTGTCAGCCAAATCCGCCGCGAGTTCCGATAACGTCATACCGATGCTGAAATTATCCGCTCGCCCGTCAACGACTTCAATGATCAGATCGCCATCCGTATCGATGCCGATTCCGGTTCTGGGGCTTCTGCCCTTAACCTGGGATGATTCAAACGCTTCGTTCTCGACGCCGGTATTCCCATCCCGGATGAGCCTGGGGCCGCCGCCTACAGCGCTCATGCTATCCTGCCAATTTGAACCAAGAGAGAACGCGAGCTTGACCGTATCGCCAAGAACCATGTTGGCGACAAGATAGTCTCTGCCGGCCCCGTTTGGGGCTGAGAGCACAACACAATCCGCCGGAATCGCCGTATTGCCTGCGCCGTCACGCACATCAACGACCGTGCCTTCGAGCTCGCTGCCCGGGGCAACAGCGCCACTTACCCTGACGACAACCTCGATACCGCCGTTATCGGTAAGCGTTGAAGAGCCGAAAAGCGGCGTATAGGTAATAATTGTGCTGGATGAAGCATCACGCAGCTTGTTGACCCATGCGATAATACCGCTTCTTTGCGTTGCCGACGGCGTAATTGATGCGGTCAGAGATGTTTTATCGATAATACAGGTTTTATCAGGCAATATGCCGAAGTACGAGCGGTTGTTAATCGGCGATGAGATAATCTGCCCATCCACCATAAGACCACTCGGCCCTCCCGGATTAAATGAGAAGAAATCTGCATTGATGCCGGCTATAGCCCCAGTGCGCTGAGCCATCGAACTGAGTGCTTCTCGCGAGGCAACTATACTATGAGCGAGACCCAGCTTAAATGCTGTTGGCGATGTTTTAGGTATATTGAGCACGTTTATATTGAGCGGTCCCTGGCTGGTAAAACGACGGTAGCGCTCAAACCGTATTCCGCTTACGGCAGCATGATCGATTAAGTAATCCTTATTCTTAAGCGTTCTGTAAATCAATGTTGCGGCCTCGGCGCGTGTCAGCTGTGCATTAGGGCGAAACGTACCGTCGGGATAGCCGCTTATCAAGCCGTTCTTGGCGGCGGTAGCGATATATGTGTATGCCCAATGGCCGCTGCCGACATCCTTAAAATCTTGCGAAGCATTATCCTCTACCGGATAGCCGGCGGCGGCAACCAAAATTTTTGCAACTTGTGCCCGCGTTGCCTTGTTGCTCGGTCTAAATGTCTTATCAGGAAAACCGTTCATCCAACCGGCGCTTACGGTTTTTGCGACGAATTGGCGTGCCCAATGGCTTTCACTTAAATCAGCATAGCTTAACGAAACAGGCTCGTTTTGTATAACAAATCCAAGCGTCAAGAGCTTGGCAAGCTCACAGCGGGTTAGGCCGTCGGTGGGCCGGAAACGGTTGTCGGCCCCTCCATTTATTACGCCGTAATTAGCTAGAGAATAGATCGGTGTATGGGCCCAGTACGAGCTATTTACGTCGCAAAACGATGCGTGCGGTGCCGCCAGAACGGGCATACTTGCGATAAACACGAATAGCGCAAATAAAAGAAATGTGATAAAAACTCTTTTCATGCCACCTACCTGCTTCTCACGTATGGTTCGTACATAATAGCTTAATTGCAGTTCATTGAGATGCTAACACCGGATGCAAACAATCGCAAGTCGGGAGGTAAGCACATATACCGCAAGGTCATGCTATTAGCTTACGTCGGCACTAGCTATTGTGCATCATGCCTAAAAAGTTTCGGTATTGAACATATATTAGTAATGACCAGCTTGGTGGCGAGCGCAAGGAGCCATATGGAGTATGTATAAAGTTGTCGTGTTTGATTTAGACGGGACGCTCAGAGTACCTGATAAGCCGGTAGAAATCGGCGTAATTGAAAAAATGCATGAGCTTGTCGGCTATGGGATGCGTGTATCCCTTGTATCGGGCAAAGATGCTATTTACCTGCACGGTATCGCCGATGGAATCGGTATTCCTGATCCATTAGTCGGTGGTGAAAATGGAGGGGTGATTTTTCGGCCGCAAGAGAAGGTCGAGATTATCTACGACGTTTCACCCGAGACGAGGCGGAGTCTTGATTACGCAAAGAGCTTTTTGTGGCACCGCTTTCGCGATAACATATGGTTCTCACCGAACAGCAGCAGTGTGACTGCTTTCGTGAAACCGATTTTACCGGTTTCGGTTGTATATGATGCGGTCGAGAAGTTCGTACAGACCCAGCATCTTACCGATGTTTACGTGCTTCCGCATTGGGACGCGGTTGATGTGCTGCCGGTCGGGCTCGATAAAAGCGTCTTTATCCGGTACTTGAACAGCCTTGGGTTCCTGGCACGCGAGGTAATTGCGGTTGGGGACTCATTTAACGATGTGCCGATGTTGCGCACAGCAGGCTATTCGATGACGTTTGAAGAATCGCCGGATGAAGTCAAAGCGGTCGCCAATATTGTCGCTGAAGATATTTATGAGGCATTTGATATTATCAACGATCTGCGCAATGCCGGTAAAGCGAGAGCGGTAGGTAGCTGATTAAGCAGTAGCGGTTCATGCGTTTACTAGGAAAATAATATTAAGAAATTAACTGAAAATATTCCCGCCGATTTAGGGCTAATTTTCTATCCGCGACCATACCCGTAAAACACAAGGCAGCAATTAAAAAAGCGAATTTCTTGCAAGCGCCTTTAGTGTAATATTACAGGCGTTTTTCCGTCAGCGCATGCGTTCTGCCATGTAATTGAGTATTGGGCGGCCTCCGAGCCTATGGTAATATGGTGAAGAGTTCTGCCCAAAGATGCTGTAAGATTCAAGACTTTAAGTAGCAAAGAAAGGAAGCGTGAGACGTAGATGGAATCCCACAGACAATTGCCTCTAGTTTACTGCCTTTCAGTGGACATGGAAACACCCGTACGAAGCAACACAGCAATGCCGACTTCGAAACAAACTCGCTTGAATGTACTGGTAGCCGAACAAATTAAGATGCATCTGGAGGGGCTTGAACTTACAGATATTTCATTAAAATATGCTGGTAATTGGTTGTTGATGACGAACAGGGGGGCAAGCGTGCCCCTATTGTGTTGTCTGGCGACAATTCTCGCCCGCACGTTCAAACGCGAGCTAACACAAACGGTCGGCATTGCGGCTGATCGTACTCCCTCACTTCGAATTGCGCTTTTTGGCAGCCCTGACAGGTTGATTGAGCTGCCGGGCGGCCAAAAAGAATGGGTCGGCGAAAGCGCCGGCAAAGCGGCAGCTCTGACCGATTACTGCAAAGCGGACGAGGTGCTTGTCGACGAGGCTGTTGCCAAGCATGTCGCTCAAATATTTAATATGGCGCCCGCCAATCTAGCTGCTCGCACTGGGAGCGATTTGCCGGCGGTCGTTGACGACTTCGCAATGAACGTGCTCGGCGACATAATCCCTGCTGCAATATCAAGTAGTAGTAACGCCGAGCCGTTTGTTTATACATTAAAAGCTATCGGCAACTTAGAAGCGGCCGATGTGGCGGCAACCGAGCTTGCCAAGCGCATGGTAACGGCATCCGGAACGCAGGGTAAAGCAGAAGAAAAACCTGCAGCCGATGCGCTTGCACGCGTAAATAACTTAATCGCACACGTGCTTGAGTATCCGGTCGGGCTTCACCTGCTCGACACGGTTAAGAAAGCCGGTCTCATACCTAACACGACAACTTACGGTGCGCTTATCGCAAAAGCACCTGATTACGACCATGCAAAAGCGCTTTTCGATATGATGCTTGAGGACGGCATCCAGGCCGATACCCTAACCTACACGGGGCTCGTAGCAAAAGCACCGGATTATACTACGGCGCTCACCTTGCATGATGCCATGATAGAACAGGGGATTGCACCGGCCGCGCCGGTCTATAGCATATTGGTCGCGAGAGCACCCGATTACAACACTGCGAAAGCTTGGCTCAGCGCAATGCAGGACGCCGGCTTCCAGCCGGACCTTAGCTCGTACAGCGCCCTTATATCCAAAGCGCTTGATTATGAAAAAGCGAAGTTCTGGCTCGACGCGATGCTTATCGACGGCATCCAACCTGGCCTAATCGCATTTAACAGGCTCCTGACCAAAGCGCCCGATTATGAGAATGCGGCGGCACTGATACAGATGATGCAGGAAGAAGGCATCAGGACAAACGTCATAACATACAACAGCTTGATTACCAAAGCAGTCGACTTTGCAACCGCAAATTCCTGGTTCGATGCGATGAAGAGTGACGGCATCCAACCAAACATCGACACGTTCAACAGGCTGTTTAGCAAAAACCTGGCCGGCAAGAATGCTGAGGAAGTCCTCGCTTGGTATAAAGAGCATGGGATCGATTCGGAAGACCCCATCCAGGTCGTAATATCCACATACCAGAAATCAGGCCACATCGATCAGGCGCTTAAAATCGCTCTCGATTACCCGTACCTTGCGGTTGCGCGCAAGCTGATCAGGGAGACCATGGACGCGGTCTTCTCATATCTTGAAACCATCCGTGAAGAGGGTATTAAGCCCGATATCGCGAGCTACAACGCGCTCATCTCCAACGCTCCGTACTATGACACCGCAAAATCATGGTTTGATTCGATGAAAAAGCAGGGGATTATGCCTAACGAGGAAACCTATAACCTCATGGTGGCAAAATCGCCCGATTACAATACAGCAAAACTCTGGCTTGAAACCATGCAGCGCGAAGGTGTCGAGCCGGACGTCGATGCGTACAATCGCCTCTTCAGCAAAAACCTTGCCAATACCACAGCGGATGAGGTCATCAGCTGGTACCAGGCACAGAAATATCATCCGGACGAGCCTGTTCAAGCGGCGATTGCAACCTATCGTGATATCGGCAAAGTCGACC
>DASXVE010000007.1 GCA_036504445.1 Candidatus Aquicultor sp. | reverse complement strand
TCAGTATGTTGCGTGTACCTCGAACAATGAGGCAGGCACATCTTTTTACCGGCAGAGCCGGCACAAGGAGCCTGTGAAATTGGGTGGCACCACGAGAAATTTAACCCTCGTCCCATATGGGATTGAGGGTTTTTTGTATTTATGGAGGTTTATTATGTATGCGCCGTCGAGAAGCGAATTTAAAAAATTAGCAGCCGGGCACACGATCGTTCCGGTATTCCGGGAGATTATTGCCGATATGGACACACCGGTATCGGCTTTTACTAAGCTTGGCGACGAGCTACATTCTTTTCTGCTTGAGAGTGTCACAGGCGGCGAGCAGCTAGGCAGATATTCGTTCATCGGGATCAACCCGTACCTTGTTATAACGGCCCGTGGAACGAGCGTAACGATAGAAGGCGAGCAGCAGGCACAGCTAGAGAACGTCGCCGACCCATTTGCGCTCGTTGAAGAACATGTGCTGGCGCACAAGCCGGCCCGGATAGACGGGTTGCCGCCGTTCTCGGGCGGCGCCGTCGGGTATCTCGGCTACGATGCTATACGATATTTTGAGCAGATTCCAGCTACAGCCGATAAAGACCTCGACATACCGGAGATGGTGTTTCTGCTAACCGATACCATGCTCGCTTTCGACCACATCAAACATAAGATAAAAGTTATTATCAACGTTCGCGTTGACCGTGATGACTTGAACAATCAGTATAGCCGTGCGCTTAAACAGATCGATGATATAATAGCGAGGCTTCGTCGCCCGAATGAACAAACCCAGCTCGTAGAGCTAGCGCGTCATAAAACGAGAAAATTTGCCTCAAACGTCTCGCAAGAGCGCTTCGTTGAAATGGTCAAGGATGCTAAGCGTTACATCTATGAAGGCGATATTTTCCAGGTGGTATTGTCACAACGTTTCTCTACCCCGCTTTCGATTGCACCGTTCGATGTGTATCGCGTGCTCAGGACTATTAATCCATCCCCGTATATGATGTATTTGAAACTTAGAGATTGTACGATTGCCGGCGCTTCACCGGAACCGCTTGTCCAGGTGCAAAACGGTATTGTCACGACGCGCCCGATCGCGGGTACGAGACCTAGGGGTAGAAGCGAGGAGGAAGAGCGACAGTTGGAACAAAACCTGCTGGCCGATGAAAAGGAACGCGCCGAACACGTAATGCTTGTTGATTTGGGGCGAAACGATCTTGGCAGGGTATGTACCCCGGGCACCGTAAGCGTTGGCGATTTGATGTATGTTGAGCGCTATTCGCACGTTATGCATATCGTCTCGACCGTGAGCGGCACACTGTTACCCGGCAAGAGCGCTTTTGACGCGTTGCGCGCAGCGTTTCCGGCAGGAACTGTTTCCGGCGCCCCCAAAATACGAGCTATGCAAATCATCGACGGGCTTGAACCCACCGCTCGGGGCCCCTACGCCGGCGTATATGGCTATATCGGGTTTAATGGAAACCTGGATTGCGGTATCACTATTCGCACTATTGTCATTAAAGATGAGCGGGCGTATATTCAAGCGGGAGCCGGTATTGTCGCCGATTCTGACCCCTTGAAAGAGTATGATGAAACGAAAAATAAAGCTCGCGCATTATTTGCAGCAATAGACCAGGCCGAATATACGGAAAACGGCTCATAAAAGTATGTGCTCTTGCAAAGAACACTGGTAGGGATAGAAGCCGGTTATTATTGACGTTGTCATCGCAGCATCCTAGAATTAAGTTGGAAATATGCTCGTAAAGACAGGTAAATTGGATGTATACCATACCACCCCATACCTGTCTGGCGCATAGAAGGAGACGGAGCGCTTGTCAAAAAATAGTCTAAAAATAATTGAGCGAGGTTGTACCGGTTGTCTGCTGTGCGATCATGGGCAACAGCTTCTAATAGCCAGTGAATCATCGAATCTGTCCCGCGTTAGAGATCAGATCAGATTGATTGGCGAACATTGCAGCCTTAGCGATCACGAGATTTTTGACATACAAGTTGCCGTGGGTGAAGCGGTAGCAAATGCTATCGAACATGGTTCTCCGGAAGGTACGGATAATTGTGTCGAGATTACCACGAACTGCGACGGCGAGTTTTTACTTATTATCGTTAAAGATGAGGGAAGATTCATTCGTCGCATGCCGGATCCCGCCCCGGACGCAGAGACAAATTTTCGCGGTAGAGGAATCCCTCTTATGCTGGCCCTGATGGATAGAGTAACAATTGACGAGGCCGCACGCGGCACGCAAGTTGTGTTGATGAAGCGATTGTCTAACCGCGGGGACGAGTAATACCAGTTTACCGCTTCACTTCTGAGTCATTTAGCAGTTGACTTACGGTAACAAATTTGTACCCTTTTTTTGATAAGGTCTTGAGAATTATAGCGGTTGCCCCCAAGGTCGGCGACCGTTTTTTAGAGAAATCAAAAGTAGTGTCATGCATTAACACGATAGATCCTGGTCGCGCATTCGAAATGACACGATCTGCTATTTTCTGAGGATCATTAAGTTTCCAATCATTTGAAGCGAGGCTCCAGGTGATGATTTTCCTATCATGGCGCGACGCATAAATAGCTAGCGGGATAAAGTGCAAACCGTACGGTGGCCTGATAAGGCCGTTCGTTTTAATTCCAAGCTTCGCAAAAACCCCATCTGTTTTCTCGATTTCTTGCTTAATCGTTGCGTATCTTAAGACTGCAAGCTGCGCGTGATCAAAGGTATGATTGCCAACTTCAAAACCTTGTTTATAAACTTCTTGCGCTTCAGACGGATAACTATCGGCCTGTTTGCCAATCATAAAAAATGTGGCTTTTGCATGATTTTTGTTCAACAAATCTAATAAGCGAAGCGTCGTTTTATATTTGGAAGGGCCGTCGTCGTATGTAAGAGCAATTTCCGGTTGTTTTGGGTGCGCGTCATAGTAGACGTGCCCGAATAATTCGCTCTCTGGGTTACAGCAATATTTGTAGTAGATTACGTTCTGTGTGACAAATGCGATTCCCAGCAATGATATGCCCAGAGCGGCATAGGTCACGATGCTCTTAAAACGAAAATTCTTGCGTTTTACGTAAAGGCCCAGACCACCGACGGCAACCGACGCAGTAAGTATCGGGATTAAGCTGAGGAAAAGCGCTCTATCGATTGATGCGGCCCGCCCCAAATGCACAATGGGTCCAATCATACACCCATTATAGTACCCCGTTAGAATAACCTCAACGCACATAGAGCTGGAATCTGTAAAGTAATTATAACAATTGTGCGGGGTAAGGTTACTTGGTCAGCTGTTTAACCTTATGTTTAGTTTGTTCGCAGTAATTGCGATTAGACCCCAAATTTGCCATAGTAAATAGGATAAGACCGGGAATTTAGGATAAATCTTGGCAAGAACCGTCACTATGTGGTGTTTCCTACGTTTTAAGGATTAAAGAATAAACACATGGATACCATGCCGAACCTTAGAGAACTTGTAGAGCGGGCGCAATGCTACGATGCGGAAGCATTCGGTCAGATTTACGACCATTACTACAATAAGATATTCAACTTCGTCTACTACAAAGTGGGTAGTAAAGTTGAAGCAGAAGACCTGACTGAACAGGTGTTTTTAAAAGCATTGGAGAATATTGCCGGGTTCGAGTGGCGCGGCGTGCCATTTTCGTCCTGGTTGTTCCGGATAGCATCGAACCTGGTTGTCGATTTCTACCGGGCTCGCAAATACGAAATCGTCGATATTGAAGATCACATCAATATCCAGGTTGACGATGTGTGGGGCCCCGAGCAATCGGCGCTTCGTGAGCTTGAACGTAATGAAATTGTTGATGCGATAAAGATGCTTACCGAAGAGCAGCAGCAGGTCATCACTTTGCGGTTCATAGGTGGTTTATCGAATGAAGAGGTTGCACAGGCTATTAATAAGAGCGTAAATGCAGTTAAGGCTTTGCAACACAGGGCGATCGGCACGTTAAGTAAATTCTTAGGCGGGGTTAGAGATGGATGCGGGCATAGATAATATCCTGGCACAGTGCATAGACGATATTGAAAATAACTGTAAAACGGTTGAAGAATGCTTGCGCGTCCACGAGAATTTGCGCGAAGAGCTTGAGCCGATGCTTGCCGCCGTCGAAAGCGTAAGACGAGCCGGATGCGTCAAACCGGATGAGCGGCGTAAACGTGAAGCAAAAGAGAAGCTGCTGGCAGCGGTCGAGCAAAAACGATGGGAAGCGGGGATAGCGCGTACGCCAAGCGTTTCGGATAAGAAACGTACCGGTTTTAAGCTCGGCGTCCTTCCGGCTCGGACGGCAATGGTTGTGACCTTGTGTCTCGCATTGAGCGGCGGCACGGTTGCGATGGCGAGCAGCAGCGCGCCCGGAAACCCGTTATACCCGGTAAAACGTACGGTTGAACGTCTTCGGATAACGTTGGTGCGCGATGATCTTGCCAGAAGCAAGCTCTATCTTATGGCTGCCCAGGAGCGTGTTGTCGAGATCAATAAGCTTAAAGAGGGCGATGTCCGGCGCGCCGAACTTGCGACAGAGGCTGAAAGAGATGTTGAATTGGCCGAGACTTCCGTGGGGAGCGTCGCTTTTGGAGAAGCGACGCCCGCCAAGAAATTGCAGAATGATTGCACCCATTTTAAGCAAGAGAACCGCGCGTTGTTTATTAAGGTAAAGAAGACTAAAGCAAAGATCAGAACTACGCAGGGCGGGCCGGCGTCAAAACCTCTCAAAAGCATCGAGCGGAAGGGTATTACTAAAGGAAGTAACGGCGGCATGCATGATGACAATGCGCGCAACGGTAACAAAAATGACGTTGGCAATGAGGCTATAAAGCGTGGAGACGACACAAATAACGCTAATAGTAACAGTACCAAGCGAAACGACACGAGAAATAATGTTATAGAGAATACCGGCAGCAAGCAGAACTATGGTAATAGCAGCGGCGTTACGGGGCAACATAAGAACCAGAGCGATACCGGCAATGAAGGCAAAAATGAAAGTAAAGATAGGCGCGGCAACACTAGTAGCAAGAAAAAGAATACTAGCACCAAGAAAAGCCGCTTAGGGGGCGCAAAAACCACAACGACCACAGAAGAAACCAAAACTACCAGAACTACCGTAAAGCACACTTACGTGCAAACTCAGAATCAAAGCACCGCTACAATCATCAAGAATCATAAAGATACAAAGCGTGTGAACGGGCAGACTGCCACCACAACCACAAAAGCGAGTGAAGGATACTCCGACGACCGCTAGGCGCTTGCAGAGTATACGCTAGAATCTCAAGACTAGCACAAATGAGCGGTTATACGCTCCGCTTCTCATCTTATAAGTTGCCCTTTTCATCGTCTTCCAATAAAATGTAATTGTTGCAATTGTTGCGCTTATTCTTGGAAAGCGCAGAAACACGGGCAAGTGCCTGCTGTTTCAGGGATACCATTGTATCAATTAAAACCTAAAAACCGGCTTTGAGGGTGAAGAGGACATGATGGAAGAAAGGTCAAGAACTGGTGTAAGCAGCTTAGACGGCTTGCTTGGCGGCGGTCTCTATCATGGGGCGGCCTGCATGATCAAAGGTGCTCCCGGCACAGGGAAGACCACGCTGGGCCTACAGTTCCTTGCGAATGGTATCGAGCAGGGGGAAGCCGCACTGTACGTAACGTTTGAAGAATTCTCCGGGTCTTTGTATCGAGATGCGCGTTCGATCGGCATTGATCTCGAGAAATACGAAAAAGACGGTACGCTCAAGATGATCTTCACAACCCCCGAGGTGTTCTTGAATATGGTCAAGAAACCGGGCGGCGAATTTGACGAGATTGTCTTACAGCACGGTGTTAAGCGCGCGGTTGTTGATGCCTTCAATCATATCGAATCAATAGCCGAGGAGCCGAAGCGCATGCGAAGCCTCGCCTATTTTATGGTTAATTCCCTCAGACGACACCAAGTTACCAGTTTCTTGTTGCAAGAGGATAAACTATTCCTCGGTGATGTGGGCGGTCTTGAATACGGTCTTCCCTATATCGTCGATACCATTATCCAGCTCAAGTATGTCGAGCTGGAATCAAGAGTGCGCAGAGCGCTTCTTGTTTTGAAGCACCGTGCCAGCAGGCACAGTAATGAAATCCTCGAATACACCATCACCGATAAGGGTTTTGCGATCGGCGACCAGTACGAAGCCGATCACGTAATAAGCGGTTCTGCTACGCGAAGGTCTTCAGTGGAGGGGCTGGTGAGCTACCTATCGGATACCGACGCGTCGATGGATGTCACAGTAGAGCTTATTGAAGACGCGCTCACCAAGATGGGCCAATCGCTTCCCGAAGAGCACTACGCAAATGAGGAAGAATTCCTGGGGGCGGTCGAGAAAGGCGAGGCCGGCATCTCCAAGCTCGAAGCAAATCTTATCGGGCGCGGAAACGGTATATACGCGACACCGGCATGCCCGTTTAAACAGAATATTATCGAGCTAAGCAACAAGAATCACGAAGCATTCCTGGCGCTTACTGAGCGCTATAGAAAGAAATATCCTGATATGGCCGTAGTTCATCCGTTCTGTGTTTGTCATCAGAATGTTAGGGAATTAATTCTCGGGAAGACATACGTAGGCGGAAAGCCGATCAAGAGCGAGACTCTGGCATGCAAGAGCAATGTTCTGGGGCAGACAAGCTTCGGCACAAAGGCACTTGAGGCAAACGGGTTAGACAAACTGGACGCGTGCAGCATGCTGGGTTCGGACGTGTGTTTGTACACCTTGCAGATTAAAAAAGAGCGGGATTCATAGGATATAGAGCGGCGTGCGCCGGTATACTTGACAGGGCCGGTGTACCATGATATCCTTTTCCTTAATCACATACATAAGCCGTTGATGGGGAAAGTAGGCTTAACACGCTAACGGGTGATAAGCGAGCCGGGTTTGGTGAGAGCCGGTGCCTTTGTTAGAAGCCGAGTGGGCCCCTGAGGTGTAGATGCGAACAAGAACGTTTTA